>NZ_JBQQBR010000038.1:0-125235 GCF_052245935.1 Nonomuraea sp. 3N208
TGATCACCAAGGGCGCCCACACCATGAACACAATCTTCGGCGACAAGCCGACGGGTTGAGTCCGAGTGAGATGGCTCCCCGATTGGCTCCTATCGACTTTCAGAAACGGAAAAGGGCCCGACCCGCTCAGTGGATCAAGCCCTCTACCTGGTTAAACGGCGTCGGGGTGGCGGGATTTGAACCCACGACCTCTTCGTCCCGAACGAAGCGCGCTGCCAAGCTGCGCTACACCCCGGCGCACGCCGGTCTTGCGCGTGCTTGGAAAAGTCTAGCGGACTCTCAAGGTGCTTGTGACCGCCTTTATCTCCGGGGCACGAGGGTGAGGAGGGAGGCCTCGGGGAAGCAGGCGAAGCGGGCAGGCGCGTACGGCGAGGTGCCGAGGCCGGCGGACACGTGGAGCCAGGCGCTGTCGTGGCGGCTCAGGCCCTTCACCCTGGCGCGGTCGATGCCGCAATTCGTTACCAGGGCGCCGTAGAACGGGATGCAGAGCTGGCCGCCGTGGGTGTGGCCGGCCAGCAGGAACTGGTAGCCGTCGGCGGCGAAGAGACTCATGTTGCGGGGCTCCGGCGAGTGCATGACGCCCAGGCGGAGGTCGGCATCCGCCGGGGCGGGGCCGGCCACCAGGTCGTAGCGGTCGCGGGAGATGTGGGAGTCGTGGATGCCGGCCACTGCCACGTCCAGGTCGGCCACCTTGATACGGGCCGTGGTGTTGTTCATGTCCAGCCAGCCCTCGGCTGCCATGCCTGCGCCCAGCTCTTCCCAGGGCAGGTTGGGTACGTGTTGGCGGCGTTCGTTCCTGGAGGTGCGCCACAGGTAGCGGGCCGGGTTCTTCGGCTGCGGGGCGTAGAGGTCGTTGGAGCCGTAGACGAACAGTCCCGGGCGGGACAGCAGGGGCTCCAGGGCATGCAGGAGCGAGGGCACGGCTTCCGGGTGTGCGATCGAGTCGCCGGTGTTGACGACCAGGTCCGGCTTGAGCGCGCCCAGCGAGCGGACCCAGTTGATGAGCATCGTGCGGCGCGGCGTCAGATGCAGGTCCGACAGGTGGAGGATGCGCACCGGACGCTGGCCGCGCTCAAGCACGGGCACGTCGAAGCGGCGCAGCCGGAACCAGTTGCGCTCCACAACAGAGGCGTAACCCAGCCCGGCCAGGCCGAGACCGAGCATGGACAGAGGTACTGCGACGGCTTTCCTCACCTACTCATGATGCCCGACATCCGGCGCGAGGTGTCCGCGCAGGCGGCAAGATGGACCGCATGAGCGCATTGAAAGACAAGCTGAAGGCCGATCTGACGGCCTCGATGAAGAGCCGGGACGAGGTACGTCTCCGGACGATTCGCATGGCACTGGCCGCGGTGAACGTCGAGGAGGTCGCCGGCAAGGAGGCCAGGCAGCTGACCGATGACGAGATCATCAAGGTGCTGACCAAGGAGGCCAAGAAGCGGCGCGAGGCGGCGGAGGCGTTCAGCAACGCCGGGCGCGCCGAGCAGGCCCAGGCGGAGCTGGACGAGCAGGCGGTGCTGGAGGAGTACCTGCCGGCGCAGCTGTCCGATGAGGAACTGGTCGAGCTCGTCGACGCCGCCATCGCCGAGGTCGGCGCCTCCGGGCCGCAGGCCATGGGGCAGGTCATGAAGGTCGTCAATCCGAAGGTGGCAGGGAGGGCCGAGGGGGGCCGGGTGGCCGCCATCGTCCGGGCCCGCTTGGCCGCCGGCTGACGGCCGTCACTTGACCGGCCGTCACTTGACCGGCCGTCACTTGACCGGCCGTCACTTGACCGGCCGTCACTTGACCGGCCGTCACTTGACCGGCCGTCACTTGACCGGCCGTCACTTGACCGGCCGTCACTCGATCGGTCGCCACTTGATCGGTTGCCGACTGGCGGCTGACCGCTGGCGGCCGCCACCTGGCGGCTGACCGCTGGCGGCTGACGAATGATGGCTGGTGGCTGGGCGGACCTGGCATCGCCACCGCCACCGCCGCCACTACCACCGCTGGTGCTGCGGCGGCGATGAGGCCCGGGGAAGCGGCGGCGGTGATCGGCCGACAGTGTCGGAGATCCAAGGATGGGCAGCCGACAGTGTCAGAAGCCCATGGATGGGCTTGCAGGCCGTGGCGAGTCTCGCGCAGGCCCGCGTTCGGTGACCGGCTCAGTCGCCCGGGACGATGGTGGGGCCTGCGTCGCCGCCGCGGCCGCGCCCGTCGTCGCCGTTGCCCGGCCCGTCCCCGTCCGGCGGCCCGTCGCCGTTGCCCGGCGGGTCGAAGATGTCGAACGGGTCGCCGTCCCTGGGCCCCTCCTCGTCCTCCTTCTCCTTCTTGGGCTTGGGCGCGCAGTTGTCCGTGCACCCGCCGAAGCGCGACCGGTCCACCGGCGTGAAGTCGACCGCCTCGATGCCCTTCAAGGCGTCGATCATGGATTCCTTCCAGATCCGCCCCGAGATGGACGCGCCGTACACGTACGAGTAGTAGCGTCCGCCGATCGTGATGCTGGTCAGCTTGTGGCCGGAGGCGCCGCGAGGGTCGCCCAAGCTGACCGCCGAGGCCAGGTTCGGCGTGTAGCCGGCGAACCAGGCCGACATGTAGTTGTCAGTGGTGCCGGTCTTGCCGGCCGCGTCCCGGCTGATGCCGCCGACCTCACGCATCGTGCCCTTGGTGAACACGCCGGACAGGATGCCGTTGACCGCGTCCGCGACTTCTTCCTCCAGGACCTGCGAGCACTTGGGCTTGTACTGCTTGGCCTTGCCGTTCCTGTCCTTGATCTCGGTGATGGCCAGCGGCTTGCAGTATTGCCCGCGCGAGGCGAACACGGCGTACGAGCTGGCGATCGTGACCGGGTCCACCTCGTTGACCCCCAGCGTGAACGTCTCCACCTCGGACAGCTTCTGTCCGTCGGCCCGCTTGACCCCGAGCTTCTTGGCCATCTTGACCACGCTGCAGAGCCCGACCTTCTCCTGGAGCTTGATGAAGAACGTGTTCACCGAGCCCCAGGTGCCGCTCTCCAGGGTCTTGAAGCCGCCGCCGCCCTCGCTGGAGTTGCGCACGGTGTGCGACGGGTCGCCGACGTTCTGGCCCTTGCAGTTCTTGAACGTGCTGTAGCCGCCTGCCCGGTAGCCGGCGGGGGCGGGGAAGCCGTCGCCGTACTTCAGGCCCTCCTCGAGCGCTGTGGCCAGCGTGTAGACCTTCGCGGTCGAGCCCTGCTGGAAGCCGGTGCCGCCACCGTGTGCCGCGTCGGCCACGATGTTGTAGCTCATCTCGTTCTTCTTCTTGCTCCCGCCG
Source organism: Nonomuraea sp. 3N208 (assembly GCF_052245935.1). NCBI lineage: Bacteria > Bacillati > Actinomycetota > Actinomycetes > Streptosporangiales > Streptosporangiaceae > Nonomuraea > Nonomuraea sp. 3N208. Next base: position 3,271 of record NZ_JBQQBR010000038.1, read on the forward strand.
AACGTCCGCGAGGCGGCCATCGCCTTGATCTCGCCGGTGCCGGGGACGACCATGGCCTGCGAGGCCACGGGCTTGTCCTTGCGGGAGACGAACTCCTTGATGGCCTTGTCCGCGGCCGCCTGCATCTTGGGGTCGATCGTGGTCTTGATCGTCAGACCGCCCCGCTGGAGCAGCTTCCTGCGCTCGTCCGGGTTCTTGCCGAACTCCTCGTTGTTGAGGATCTCGTACTGGACGTAGAGGCAGAAGTACGGAAATTTGCTGGCCTCGCAGCCTCCGGGGAACTCGATGTCCTTGTACCCGAGCTTCTTCCCCCTGGCCTCGGCGGCCTCCTGCGGCGTGACCATCTGGAGCTCGAGCATCCGGTCGAGCACGGTGTTGCGCCGCTGCAGCAGCCGCTCCCGGGACTCGGGGCCGACGTTGGGGTCGGTCCTGGCGGGGTTCTGCACGGCGCCGGCCAACGTGGCGGCCTCGACGAGGGTGAGCTCGGAGGCTGGCTTGTTGAAGAAGCGCTTGGCCGCGGCCTGGATGCCGTGCGCACCGGCGCCGAAGTAGGCGATGTTCAGATACTTCTCGAGGATCTGGTCCTTGGAGTATTTCTTCTCGATTGCCATCGCGTAGCGCAGCTCGGCCAGCTTGCGGGAGACCGTCGGGGCGATGGCCGCCGCCTGCTCCTCCGGCGTCTCGGCCTTGTTGACCAGAACCTGCTTGACGTACTGCTGGGTGATCGACGAGCCGCCCTGCGTCACGCCGCCGGTGGTCAGATTCTTGACGAGCGCTCTGGCCGTTCCTTCCACATCGATCGGCCCGTGCTGGTAGAAACGGAAGTCCTCGATTGCGATCAGTGCGGTCCGCATGATCGGGGCGACCTGGTCGAGGCGTACGGACTGGCGGTTCTCGTAGTAGAAGCGCCCGATCTCCTTGCCGTTGGCATCTTGGAGGATCGTGCGCTCGGGAAGAGGGGGTTCGTCGAGCTCTTCGGGTTTGAGGTCGAGGGCCTCGACTGCGCTCTTCGCCGACACTCCCGCGCCACCGACCGCGGGCAAGGCCACGGCGGCCGCGAGCACCCCAGCGGCCGTTCCCGCGATGATCAGACGCAGGAGGGCCAGGATGGGGTTGGAGCGATCTTTGCGCTGCGCTTGCACGCCTCCAAGAGTACGTGGAAAGCCTGACGTTTTCGGTATCCGGACCCCATTTCGCCTTGACTGGAGGGGGTGACTAGTCATTCCCGGTCAAGATGGCCGCGAGAATTTGGTCCTCTGGGGTCTGTCGGCCCGAACGTCTCGTTGCGTACGTTCTCCTCTGCGGCAACTGAATACGGAGGCTCGGCGCCCGCGCCCGTCGGCCCCAAATGACGACTGACCACCTAAGGGGAGTGGGGTCGAAAATGTGGATCACGGATTGGACCTCCCGTGCCGCCTGTAAAGGTGCGGATCCGGATGCCCTGTTCGTGCAGGGCGCCGCGCAGAACAGAGCGAAGCTCATCTGCCGGGGTTGCCCGGTTCGTACCGAATGCCTCGCCGATGCGCTGGACAACCGCATCGAGTTCGGGGTGTGGGGCGGTATGACCGAGCGGGAACGTCGTGCGCTGCTGCGACGGCGGCCCGACGTGGACTCGTGGCGAGAGCTGCTCGAGTCGGCGAAGGAAGAGTACGAGCGAACCAATGAGCTGATCGCGGGCTGACCCAAGCCCGGCGAGCCGTGTACGGCCGGCCCCGTCCGCCGGCCGTACTTTTATGAGACATCTACGTGCTCGCCAGCAGCTCCCCGATCTGCCGCAACCCGGCCAGATCATGAACGTCCTCGGACATGGCGCGGACCTGCGTCACGGGCACCGTGGGGTGGGCCGAGACGAAGTGTTCCCGCTCGCGGCTCTCGCGGGCGGTGAGTTGCATCCGACCGGCGTGCAGCCGCAGCACGGCGGCGGTCAGCTCATGTTCGCCACGGGACTCCAGGTCCTCGGCCGCGGCGGCGCTACGGGCCGCAGAGAGCGCGACGCCAGGGGACATGTGCACGCGGTTGACCACAAGGCCGGCCAGCGGCATACGTTCCTCGGCGAGCCGTTCGACGAAGTAGGACGCCTCGCGCATCGCGTCACGTTCCGGGGCGGCCACCACGAGGAAGGCCGTGCCAGGGGCCTGCAGCAGCCGGTACGTCATGTCCGCACGCTGCCTGAACCCGCCGAACACGGCGTCGAGCGCGGACACGAACGTCTGCAGATCCTTGATCACCTGCGCGCCGAGCAGTTTGGTCATGGCCCCGGCCATCAGCCCGAACCCGGCGTTGAGCAGCCGGAACGCGCTGCGCCCCCCGACCTTGGCCGGTGCGGTCAGCAGCCGGATGAACCGGCCGTCAAGGAAGCGCCCGAGCCGCTCGGGAGCGTCGAGGAAGTCGAGCGCCGAGCGTGACGGCGGCGTGTCCACCACGATCAGGTCCCACTCGTCGGAGCGGCGCAGCTGGCCCAGCTTCTCCATGGCCATGTACTCCTGCGTGCCGGAGAAGCTGGAGGACAGTGACTGGTAGAAGGGGTTCGACAGGATCTGGCGGGCCCGCTCGGGATCGGCGTGCGCCTCGATGATCTCGTCGAACGTGCGCTTCATGTCGAGCATCATGGCGTACAGCTGGCCGTCGCCGTCCGGTGAGCTGATCAGCCGTGGGGTGTTGTCCAGCTCGGTGAGCCCCATCGACTGTGCCAGCCGCCGCGCCGGGTCCACGGTCAGCACGACGGCGCACCTGCCGCGCTCGGCCGCGCGCAGCCCCAGCGCCGCCGCGGTCGTGGTCTTGCCCACGCCGCCGGCGCCGCAGCAGACGATGATCCTGGTGCCGGGGTCGTCGAGTATCGCGTCGATGTCCAGCCTGGTGGGCTTCTTCACGCTGCTCCCTGGGTGCGGATGCTCTCTGCCAGCTCGTACAGTCCTGCCAGGTCCACGCCGTCGGCCAGCAGCGGCAGCTCGTACCTCTTCAGCCCCGCCTCGGTCAGCGACTCGCGTTCTGCCTGCTCCAGCTCGGTGCGGCGGGCGTGCTCGGCCACCTCTTCTGCGAGCGACTCGGCCAGCGCCGTGGCCTCCGCGCCGTCGGCCAGCCCTACCGCCTTGAGCCCGAGAACCAGCTCCCCGACGTCGAAACGGCCCTTGACAGCCGTGTCAAGGGCAGTCTGAGGGAGCAGTGATTCGCGCACCATGTTGACGAAGATCCCGCCGGTGGGCAGCCCTGCAGAACGCAGTTCCGCGATGCCGTCGAGTGTCTCCTGGACCGGCATCTCCTCCAGGAGGGTCACGAAGTGCACCGCCGTCTCAGGAGATTTCACGACTCCGCTGACGAGGTCCGAGTGGTTCTTGATCGGCCCCACCTTGGCCAGCCCGGCGACCTCCCTGGTGACGTTCAGGAAGCGCGCGATGCGGCCGGTGGGCGGCGCGTCCAGCACGACGGCGTCGTAGACCCTGCGACCGTTCCTGGCGCGCCTGCGTACCGCCTCGGTGGTCTTGCCGGTAACCAGCACGTCGCGGAAGCCCGGCGCCACGGTGGTGGCGAAGTCGACGATGCCCATCTTGGTCAGCGCCCGGCCGGCCCGGCGCATCCCGTAGAACATCTCCATGTACTCGAGCATGGCTTCTTCGGGGTCGATCGCCAGCGCGTACACGTCCCCACCCGACGGCGCGACGGCGATCCTGCGCTCCTCGTACGGCAGCGGCGGCAGATCGAAGATCTGCGCGATGCCCTGCCGGCCCTCCACCTCGACCAGGAGCACCTTACGGCCGCCCGCGGCCAGTGCGAGGGCGAGGGCCGCGGCAACGGTCGTCTTGCCCGTGCCGCCCTTGCCGGTGACGACATGGAGCCGTACGCCGGCCCAGTCCGAGTCCGGAGAGTCCACGTTTCGAGGCTACCGAACGGTCACTTGTCGAATGCCGGTGACCACCCTTTGAGATTGCTCACACTAATGTGACCGTCATGAAGAAATGGGAGTACCTCACAGCCCCCGTGCTGATCCACAACACGAAGATGATTCTCGACAACTTCGGATCGGACGGCTGGGAGCTGGTCCAGATCCTGCAGGGCGCCACGCCCGAGCAGCTGGTCGCCTACTTCAAGCGGGAGAAGCAGTGACGCCCGAGGAGCGCCTGGAGGCGCTCGGCCTGACGCTGCCCGAGGTGCCCAAGCCGGTGGCGGCCTACGTGCCGGCCGTGCGCACGGGAAACCTCGTCTACACCTCCGGCCAGGTGCCGCTGGTCGACGGCAAGCCTGCCAGGACCGGCAAACTGGGTGCGGAGCTGACCACCGAGGAAGGCGCCGAGATGGCCCGCATCTGCGGGCTCAACGTCCTGGCCGCGCTCAAGTCGGAGCTCGGTGACCTGGGGCTCGTCGCGCGGATCGTCAAGGTGGTCGTGTTCGTGGCCAGCGACCCGGCCTTCACCGAGCAGCCGAAGGTCGGCAACGGCGTGAGCGAGCTGTTCGCCGAGGTGTTCGGGGAGGCGGGCAAGCACGCGCGCAGCGCGGTGGGCGTGGCGGCGCTCCCGCTCGACGTGCCCGTAGAGGTGGAGGTAATCGCCGAAGTCGCCTGAGCGGGGATATGTCACCATGACCGAGTGATGTTCTAGAAGGAGGTCATGTGACCGGATTTCCGCTTCCAGCCGAGCTCGCCGCGCGGGCCAGGGATCTTCTCGCAGGACGGGTGGAGCCGGTGCCCACCCGGGACGCCGCCACGGTGGTGATCTTGCGCGGCGGGCCCGAGGTTTACCTTCTGCGACGAAAGTCCACGATGGCCTTCGCGGCGGGTGCGTACGTCTTCCCCGGCGGGTCGGTGGACGTCCGCGACACCGACCAGGCCGTGGCCTGGGCCGGGCCGTCGCCCGCGGAGTGGGGTGCGGTGTTCCACGCGAGCGAGCAGGTCGCACGCGGCCTGGTGTGCGCGGCCGTACGCGAGACGTTCGAGGAGTCCGGCGTGTTGCTGGCCGGTCCGGGACCCGGCTCCGTGGTGGCGGACACGACGGGGGACGACTGGGAGGCCGACCGGCTGGCGCTGATCGACCGGAGCCTCGCCTTCGCCGACTTCCTGGCCAGGCGTGGCCTGGTGCTCCGGTCCGACCTGCTCAAGCCGTGGGCGCACTGGATCACGCCGGAGATCGAGCAGCGGCGCTTCGACACGCGGTTCTTCGTCGCCGTGTTGCCCGAGGGCCAGCGCACCCGTGACGTAGGCGGCGAGGCCGACCAGGTCGCGTGGCGGCGCCCGGCCGAGGCGATCGAGTTGGCGCACCGGAGGGAGATCTTTCTGATGCCGCCGACGTATCACACGCTGACCGAGTTGTCGGCGTACGACAGCGTGGCCGAGATCCTGGCCGCGCACCGGGAGATCGTGACCATCATGCCGAGGGCCGTGGAGGTCGAGGGCGAGATGCGGCTGGTGACCATATGAGCGGACTGCACATCCCGATCGACACGCCCGACGGCTCCCGTACGGAGCACGCCGAGAACCTGCTCGCTCCCAACCCGTCGATCATGACGCTCGACGGCACCAACACGTGGGTGATCGGCGCCGCCGAGGAGGTGATCGTCGTCGACCCGGGGCCTGACGACGATCGGCACCTGCGGCGCGTACACGACCACCTGGCCGGCCGCCGCGTCACCCAGATCCTGCTGACCCACGGTCACTTCGACCACAGCGGCGGCGCCAAGTCCTTCGCTGCGATGACGCACGCCCCCGTACGCGCCCTGGACCCACGCCACCGGCTCGGCGACGAAGGGCTCGCCGACGGCGACGTCGTGACCGTGGCCGGCCTGGAGATCCACGTGTACGGCACCCCGGGCCACTCGTTCGACTCGCTGTGCTTCTGGCTGCCTGCCGACGCGGCGATGCTGACCGGCGACACGGTGCTCGGCAGGGGCACCACGATCGTCGCTCAGGACGGCGGCCTGGCCGACTACCTGCGCAGCCTCGACCGGCTCAGGGCGGCGGCGGAGAGCCTGGAGGCGCGCGCGCTGCTACCCGGCCACGGCCCAGTCCTGCCGGACCCGATCGGGGCGCTGGACGGCTATATCGCGCACCGGCGTCAGCGGCTCGACCAGATCAGGGCGGCGCAGGCGCAGGGCGCGCGCACGCCGCGCGAGATCGTCCGCATCGTCTACGCCGACGTCGACAGGTCACTCTGGGCGGCCGCCGAGATGTCAGTGAAAGCCCAGCTGGACTATCTGGAGCGGTTGTAGAGCCGGTCCATGTCGAGGATGACCACGGCCTTGGCCTCGATCCGCAGCCAGCCGCGCTGGGCGAAGTCGGCCAGCGCCTTGTTGACCGTTTCCCGCGAGGCGCCGACGAGCTGGGCCAGCTCCTCCTGCGTGAGGTCGTGGTGCACTCGCAAGCCGTCCTCGGTCTTGGTGCCGAACCGCTCGGCCAGGTCGAGCAGCTGCTTGGCCACGCGTCCTGGCACGTCGGTGAAGACCAGGTCGGCCAGCACGTCGTTGGTGCGGCGCAGCCGCTGCGCGAGCGCGCGCAGCAGATGCAGCGCCACCTCGGGACGGCCGGTCAGCCACGGGCGCAGGTCGTCATGGCCGAGGCCCGCCAGTCGCACCTCGGTCAGCGCCGTCGCCGTGGCCGTGCGCGGCCGCGGGTCGAACAGCGACAGCTCGCCGAACATCTCGCTCGGCCCCAGCACGCTCAGCAGGTTTTCCCTGCCGTCAGGTGAAGTGCGGGAAAGCTTGATCTTGCCTTCGAGCACGACATAGAGCCGGTCGCCGGTCTCGTTCTCGTGGAAGAGCGTCTGTCCCTTGGACAGCTGGACCTCCGTGATGCTTGTCCGCAGCGCCGCGGCGCTCTCGCGGTCCAGCGCGGCGAACAGGGGGGCCTTGCCCAGCACATCTTCGGTGTTCACTCTGCCTCCTCTGCTGCCATTGTGACGCACCCCACTCCAAGCGGCACACACAGGTTATGGGACTGCCGGAGTGTTCTGGTTCGTACCGATGAGTCGCATCCAGAGGAAAACTACCGGAGGCCCTGGTTCAGGAGGCGAGCAGGTCGTCGACAGAGGCCACGGCCGCCGCCACGGAGTGGCCGAGGAGGACGCGCAGCAGGTCCACGGGCCTTGGGCGGGCCGCGGCGTCCGATTGGCGGCACTGCTCGACCGCGATGCGCAGCGCAGGAGGCAGGACCGCGGGATCGCCGTCCTGGCGGCCGGTCGCCGCGAACACCACGAGGTCGGCCCAGGCCTGTACGTCTTCCGCCGCCGAGCAACCCTCTGCGGGCTGCCAGCCGATGAGCACCTGGCCACGCGTGCTAAGTGCCACGCTCTCCTGGCTGAGCCGCAGCCCGGCGGCGCCACGCGCGTGCAGCCTGGCCAGGGCGGCGGCGCAGGCCAGGGCGAGGCGGTGCAGCGCCTGCCCGCGCAACGGTCCCGAGTGCCGAACGAAGTCCGCAAGCGTCGCGCCCTGACCGCTCATGGCCACCGCCTCCCGTGTCGCCAGGTTGTACGCGAAAGCGCGGTCCTGGGTTCAAACCTTTGTGGCTACCCTTGCGGCATGGCGACGAACGCGGCGGGGCGCAAGCCGGAGACCCAGCTGGCACTGGTGCGGCGGGCGCGCAAGATGAACCGCATCCTCGCGGAGACGTACCCGGACGCCCACTGCGAGCTCGACTTCCGCAACCCGCTCGAGCTGCTGGTCGCGACCATCCTCTCCGCACAGTGCACCGACAAGCGGGTCAACATGGTGACCCCCATCCTCTTCGCGAAATATCCGAAGGCCGAGGACTACGCCGCCGCGGACCGGACCGACATGGAGGAGATCATCCGCTCCACCGGGTTCTTCCGCGCGAAGACCAACAGCATCATCGGCATGGCGCAGGCGATCTGCGAGCGGCACGGCGGCGAGGTGCCGGGCAAGCTGAATGACCTGGTCAAGCTGCCCGGTGTGGGCCGCAAGACGGCCAACGTGGTGCTGGGGAACGCGTTCGGCGTGCCGGGACTCACCGTCGACACCCACTTCCAGCGGTTGGTGCGCCGTTTCGGCTGGACCGAGCAGACCGACCCGGTCAAGATCGAGCACGTCGTGGGCGAGCTGCTGCCCCGGCGCGAGTGGACGATCTTCTCGCACCGGGTGATCTGGCACGGCCGCCGCATCTGCCACGCCCGGCGCCCGGCCTGCGGCGTCTGCCCGCTGACCGCGCTCTGCCCCTCGTACGGCACCGGGCCCACTTCGGCCGCCGAGGCCCAGAAGCTCGTCAGATCCGGGCCCTTCTCCTGACCGGCGGGGAACTCACCGGAGCCCCGGCTCCCTGTACGACCTCAAGAGGACCTCTGCCGAAGTGTGGCGGTGTAGGGGTGGGCGGCGAGATGTGGGGAAGTGACCGAAGCCCCGGCGTGTTGGAGGATGCGTGACCCAAGTGCCCGACTGGCTCGACACACTGGCGGCGCAAGCGCAGCAGACCCGAGTCCCCCGATACATGCGGCCACCCGCCGGGCGTGGGCGGGCCGCGGCGGTGCTGATGTTGTTCGGAGAAGGGCCGCACGGCCCCGACGTGCTGCTCATTCAGCGCAGCACACGCGGCCGCAGGCACGCGGGCCAGCCCGCCTTTCCAGGCGGTGGCGTGGACCCCGAGGACGGCGGCCCCATCGAGGCGGCGCTGCGCGAGGCCGAGGAGGAGACCGGGGTCGACCCGCGCGGGGTCGATGTGCTGTGCATGCTGTCGGAGCTCTACCTCAACCACAGCGACAACCGGGTCACGCCGGTGATCGCGTGGTGGCGCGAGCCGTCGGCGGTGCACGCGGCCTCGCCCGACGAGGTCGAGTCCGTGGAGCGGGTGCCGATCGCCGAGCTGGTCGACCCGGACAACCGGATCATGTTGCGGCACCCCAGCGGCATGGCGGGGCCGGCGTTCCGGGTGCGGGGCATGCTGGTGTGGGGGTTCACGGCGATGATCCTCGACTCGGTGCTGCGCGAGGCAGGGCTCGAACGGCCGTGGGATGCCTCGCGGATCGAGGAGCTGCCCCCGGACGTGGTCAAGCTAGCGCGCTGACCGCAACGCCACGCCCAGGGAGGCCCACCCCGCCACGTCGGCGTCGCTGTCGCCGGCCAGCATGCGCAGCGCGTCCAGGCCCGCAGGGTTCGGCGGGTCGCCGAGCACGTGTTGCAGCGCATACGCGGCGCCGTACCTGACCCGCGCGTCGTCGTGGCCGGCCAGGTCGATCACCGACGGCAGCGAGCGGGGATCCCCCAGGTGACCGAACGCGATCAGCACCGAGTAGAGCACCATGGCGTCGTCCTCGCTGGCGGCGAGGTACCGCAGCACCGGCAGCGTACGGTCCGCGAACGGCCCCAGCATCCCCATGATGTCCACCCCGAGCAGCCGCTCGGACACGCTGTCTGCGGCGCACAGCCGCCGTGCCTCGATGAAGGACTCGAGATCGCCGCGCTGGCGCAGCACGGAGATCACGTGCCAGCGCAGCGGGCCGTCAGGATCGCTGTCCCGTAGAGCTGCCTCGATGAGATCGCGCACTGTTCCCTCGGCCGGCGGCATACCGCTCAAGGTAGCCAGGGGTGACGCCGTCCTGGCCGAAGACGTGCACGCTTGACCGTATCGCTGGCTACCTTTGAAGCGTGCGCGGTGATCTGCTTGACCTCATCTTGATCGGCCTCATGATCGCCTTCGGCATCTCGGGCTATCGCCAGGGCTTCATCATCGGGGTCATGAGCTTCGTGGGGTTCGCCGGCGGGGCCGTGCTGGGCGTGTTCATCGCGCCGCCCATCGCCAAGGCCGTCGTGGACGGCGACACGCCGCAGGCGCTGCTGGCCATCGTGATCGTCTTCCTGTCCGCCACCATCGGTCAGTTCGCGTCCTCGACCATCGGCGCCGTCGTACGCAGCCACGTCACGTGGGAGCCCGCGAAGATGGCCGACGCGGTCGGCGGCACGTTCGCCAGCGCACTGTCCGTGCTGGTCTTCGCCTGGCTGATCGGCTCGCTGATCATCTCCACGGCCTTCACCCCGCTCGTCGACCAGGTCAAGAACTCCGCACTGCTCACCACGGTCGACGACGCGATCCCGCAGGCGGCACGCAACTGGCAGCAGCCGTTCAAGAAGTTCATCGACCGCTCGGAGTTCCCGCCCGTCTTCGACGCCATCGGCGCGGGCACCCTGATCGACGTGCCGCCCCCGGACCAGAGCGTGTTCCAGGGCAACCGGCTCAACCGGGCCCGGCGGGCGATCGTCAAGGTGCAGGGCAACGCCGAGAGCTGCAACAAGCACATCGAGGGCACCGGCTTCGTCTACGCCGCCGGCCGGATCATGACGAACGCGCACGTGGTCGCGGGCGTGACCAGGGACCTGCAGGTCATCGACCACAACAATGTCCGGCACACGGCCACGGTCGTGCGCTACAACCCGCGCCGCGACATCGCCGTGCTCTACGTGCCCGGGCTCGACCTGCCGCAGCTCGCCTTCGACGGCGAGGGGAGCCGGGGCGACGGCGCGATCATCGCGGGCTTCCCGAAGGGCAAGGGCTTCACGGCCGTGCCGGCCAGGATCGGCGGCAGGCTCGACGCCGAAGGGCCCGACATCTACCGGGAGAACACCGTCATCCGCAAGGTGTACGCGATCCGCGGCGAGGTGCTGCCCGGTAACTCGGGCGGCCCCCTGCTCGCGCCGGACGGCCGCGTCTACGGCGTCATCTTCGCCGCGGCGGTCAACGAGAAGGAGACCGGCTACGTGCTGACGGCCGAGGAGGTCGCCCCCGACGCTTCCGCCGGTCGCAACGACACCACGCCGGCCAGCACCCAGGAATGCGACTAGCCGCCTGACGTCCAGGGCGTGAGGGTCTGTCTTCGCGCGTTCCGATGTGATAACTTCTCACAATGTGAAAGCCAATCACATACAGACGCGCAGACTTGGCAAGACGGACATCGAGATCACCCCCATCGGCCTGGGCTGCATGCAGTTCGCCGGCACACGGAACGTCACGCGCTGGATCGTCAGGCCGATCGACCAGACGACCGCCACGTCGGTGGTGCGGGCAGCGCTCGACGGCGGCGTCAACTGGTTCGACACGGCGGAGATGTACGGTGCGGGCCACTCCGAGGAGATGCTGGCCGCCGCGCTCAAGGAGTGCGGCATCGCCCCCGGCGCGGTCGCCGTCGCGACCAAGTGGGCGCCGCTCGGGCGCACCGCGACCAGCATTCTCCGCACCATCGGCGACCGGCTGACGCACCTCGGCGGCTTCCCGATCGACCTGCACCAGATCCACATGCCGACAGGCAGCCTGTCGAGCATCCCCGCCCAGCTCAAGGCCATGGCCAAGCTGCTCAAGGCAGGGAAGATCCGCTCGGTCGGGGTGAGCAACTTCTCCGCCCGCCAGCTGGCGCTCGCCCACCAGGTGCTCGCCGGCGAAGGCGTCACGCTGGCCGCGAACCAGGTCAGGATCAACCTGCTGCACAGGAACATCGAGCGTGACGGCGTCCTGGACACCGCACGCAGGCTGGGCGTCACGCTGATCGCGTACTCGCCGCTGGAGGGCGGCATCCTCACTGGCCGATACCACGAGGATCCGGCGCTGGTCAGGTCGGCGCCGGTGATGCGCAGGTTCTTCGGGCGCCGCGAGCTGAGCGCCAAGGGGATCACGCGGACGCGGCCGCTCATCGACGCCATGCGGGAGATCGGGACGTCCTACGGCGTGTCCATCTCGCAGGTGGCACTGAACTGGGTGATCACCCGGTACGGCGACGCCGTGGTGGCCATCCCAGGCGCCTCCAAGCCGCGGCAGGCGGTGGAAGCCGCGGGCGCGATGGCGTTCACCATCAGCGAGGCGGAGATCCGCAGGCTGGATGAGCTGTCGCTAACCTGAGGCTGTGCCCCGAACCACCAAGCGCGACCGCTACCACCACGGCGACCTGCGGGCCGCGCTGATCGACACCGCGATGGAGCTGATCGTCGAGCACGGGGTTCAAGGGTTCTCTCTCGCCGAGGCCAGCAGGCGGCTCGGCGTCGCGGTCAGCGCCCCCTACCGCCACTTCGCCGACCGGGACGAATTGCTGCTCGCGGTCGGGGTGCGCGCGGGCGAGCTGCTGGTCGCGGCCGTCCGCGCGGAGGAGAGCGGCAGCGCGCCCGAGGACCGGCTCGTGGCGGTGGCCAGGGGGTACGTCAGATTCGCCGCCAAACACCGCGCCTTGTTCGAGTCGCTGTTCGGCACGGCGCTCTCGCCGATCGGGGAGCCGGAGCTCGAGCGGGCTTCCCGGCCGGTCAAGGAGGCCTTCCACACGGCGGCGATGACGCTGGCGGACGGCGACCCGGCGGCGGCCGAGGCGCTCGGGGTGGCGGTGGCGGCCACCGCGCACGGGCACGCGGGACTGCTGCACCTGGGGATGTTCGGCAAGGGCGCAGAGGCCGTGGACACGGCGGTGCTCCGTGCGGCCGCCGCCACGCGCGCGCTCATCGAAGGACGCGCGGCGCTGTGTTGATGGCCTCACTTCGTGAGGCGGGCTCGGTCGCCCTATGCCGCCGTCTTCCCCCGCTCTGGTCGCTGCGCTCCCGCCGCTCCTCCAGACGACGGCACTCCCTCCCCGGTTAACCGGGGAGTCTCTCCAGGATCAAGGCGATGGCCTCGGCCGGGTCGCTGTCGTGGCTCAGGTCGGAGGCGGCCTTGCCGACCGCGTCGTACGCGCCCCCGTACGCCTGCGCCTTGGCCGCGCCCCGGCTGAAGAGCGTCACCGCGCCGCTCCCGTTCCCGCGCTGCAGGTGCGTCAGCCCCACGCAGATCTGCGCCAGGCCCTGCCACAGGTCGCGCTCGTCGTCGGGGGCACATTTCCAGCGGCCCTCGAACACCTCGTGCGCGTTGAACGGCATTCCCTCGCTCAGGAACCTGCGGCCGTCGGCCAGGGCTTGCTCGGTCGTGGGAGCGTAGTCGTCGGGAACCCTGGGCACGCCCGGCGAGCCGTAGGGGAGCGGCCTGCCGAACGCGTCGCGCGGCCTGGCCTGGCGCGGCCGGCCCTCGGGGTCGCGGTCTCTCATCGGTCGGGCTCCGGGTCGGCCAGCCAGCCGAGCAGCTCGGTGTTGAACACGTCAGGGATCTCCTCATGGGGGAAGTGGCCGGCTCCTTCGAGCAGCCGCCACCGGTACGGGGCCGCCACGTAGCGGCTCGAGCCCTGGGCCGTACGCGGCAGGACCCGCGGGTCGAGCGCGCCGTGCAGGTGCAACGTGGGGGCCTCGACCTCGGTGCGCATGGCACGGGCGTAGCGGCGGCCGTCGGGACGCAGCTGGGAGCGGCCGAACCAGCGGTGGTACTCCAGCGCGCAGTGCGCCACGGCCGGGATCCTGAACGCCTCGCGGTAGGCGCGCGCGTCCTCGGGCTCAGGCCAGCCGGGCCGCGACCAATCCTCGAGGAACCGGCCCACGAGCGCCCCTTCGCGGCGCCTGAGCCGGTGCTCGGGCAGCAGCGGCAGCTGGAAGCCCAGCGCCTGGACGCTGGCCTTGAGCTGGCCGAACGGGTCGGTCAGCAGCGCATTGCGCAGCCGCAGCGGATGCGGCGCGGACACGACGACCAGCCGCCGCACGCTCTTGGGGTCGCGTACGGCCATCGTCCAGGCCAGCATCCCGCCCCAGTCGTGCCCGACCACGATCGCCCCGGTCTCACCCAGCGCGCGGATCAGGCCGGCTGCGTCGGCGGCCAGCGTGGGCAGGTCGTAGCCACGCGGCGGCTTGTCGCTGCCGCCGTAACCGCGCAGGTCGGCCGCGACCGCCCGGTATCCGGCCCGCGCCAGCGAGGCCAGCTGGTGGCGCCAGGTCCACCAGAACTGCGGGAACCCGTGCAGCAGCAGCACCAGCGGTCCCTCGCCGGCCTCGACGACGTGGAAGCGGGTGCCGCCCGCGTGCACCGCGCGGTGCGTCCACGGCCCCTCGATCTGGACGACCGACTCGTCAGGCGCCATCGCGGGTCACCGGCTCGCGATCAGGGCGTGGGGCGGGGAGGTGCGCCTCGGAAGTCGCGATCTCCTTCAGCCCCTTGATCGACCTGGCGGTGCGCTTCATTCCGGCCAGGCCCTTGAGCCGCCGCACGCCGATGAACACGAGCAGACCCGCGACCACCAGGTAGAACACGGTCACGATGAGGAAGGCGAGCCAGTTGGGCATCCACTGGGCCAGCGCGTAGGCGATGGCGAACGAGGCCAGGATCAGGCACAGATGCGCCATGAACGCGGCCGCGGCGAACAGGCCCCCGGCCGTGCCGACCCGCTTGGCGTCGAACCTGAACTCGGCCTTGGCCAGCTCGATCTCCGAGCGGACCAGGTCCGAGATGTGACTGCTTGCCTGGGCGACCAGGGAGCCCAGGGATTCTTCCTCGGGAGTCTGCGGCATGAACGTCTCCTATCGAGGCCTGGTGGCCGTGTCAATCATCATCTAGCGCATTGCGACGCTCGCGTAGCCGAACGTGCTGCGTATCGCCGCGATGTCCCGGCAGTGGAGCTCCTTCGACTCCCAGATCTACCCGATCGGAGAAGATAACGCCCAGGCGGAATGCGTTCGGTTCCGCCCCCGCCGTCAGCCGGCGGAGGGGGCACCCCACAAGAAGGCGCATGTCCCGAATTTTCGGGACATGCGCCTTCTGAGGCGGAGGTGTCAGTCCTCGGACTTCGCCGAGGGGAGCTTCTCCGAGATCAGGTTCATCACCGTGCTGTCGGCCAGGGTGGTGACGTCACCGACGCTGCGGTTCTCCGCCACGTCGCGCAGGAGGCGGCGCATGATCTTGCCGGAGCGGGTCTTGGGCAGCTCGGGCACCACCAGGATCTGGCGCGGCTTGGCGATCGGGCCGAGCGTCTTGGCCACGTGGTTGCGCAGGTCGGCGGCGATGTCCTCGCTCTCCTCCGCGCTGCCGCGCAGGATCACGAACGACACGATGGCCTGCCCGGTCACCGGGTCGGTCGCGCCCACCACGGCCGCCTCGGCCACCTTCGGGTGGCTGACCAGCGCGCTCTCCACCTCGGTGGTGGAGATGTTGTGGCCGGAGACCAGCATGACGTCGTCCACGCGGCCGAGCAGCCACAGGTCGCCGTCCTCGTCCTTCTTGGCGCCGTCTCCAGGGAAGTACATCCCCTCGAACCTGCTCCAGTAGGTGTCGATGTAACGCTGGTCGTCGCCCCAGATCGTGCGGAGCATCGACGGCCACGGCTCCTTGACCACGAGGAAGCCGCCCCCGCCGTCGGGGACACTGTTGCCCTGGTCGTCGACCACGTCCGCGGTGATGCCGGGGAGCGGGCGCATCGCGGCGCCCGGCTTGCCCGCGGTCACGCCGGGCAGCGGGCTGATCATGATGGCGCCGGTCTCCGTCTGCCACCAGGTGTCCACGACGGGGCAGCGGTTGCCGCCGATGTGCTCGCGGTACCAGACGTACGCCTCGGGGTTGATCGGCTCGCCGACGGAGCCGAGGATACGCAGGCTGGACATGTCGTACTTGGCGGGGATGTCGTCGCCCCACTTCATGAACGTCCGGATCGCTGTGGGAGCCGTGTAGAGGATCGTGATCTTGTACTTCTGCACGATCTCCCAGAACCGGCCGCGGTGCGGGGTGTCCGGGGTGCCCTCGTAGATGACGCTGGTGGCGCCGTTGGCGAGCGGGCCGTACACGATGTAGGAGTGGCCGGTCACCCATCCGATGTCCGCCGTGCACCAGTAGATGTCGGTCTCCGGCTTGAGGTCGAAGACCGCGTGGTGCGTCCAGGCCGTCTGGGTCAGGTAGCCGCCGGTCGTGTGCAGGATGCCCTTGGGCTTACCGGTGGTGCCGCTGGTGTAGAGGATGTACAGCGGGTCCTCGGCGTCATGGGGCTCGGGGGTGTGCTGGTCGCTCTGACGCTCCACCACGTCGTGCCACCACACGTCCTTGCCGTTCGTGGGGACGTCCTGGCCGGTACGCCGTACGACGAGGACGTGCTCCACCTGCGGGCACTCGGCGACGGCCTCGTCCACAGTGGGCTTGAGCGCGCTGGGCTTGCCCCTGCGGTAGCCGCCGTCGGCCGTGATCACCAGCCTGGCGTCGGCGTCGTCGATGCGGCTCTTCAGCGCGCTCGCCGAGAACCCGCCGAACACCACCGAGTGGACCGCGCCGATGCGGGCACAGGCCAGCATCGCGATCGGCAGCTCGGGGATCATCGGCATGTAGATCGCGACCCGGTCGCCCTTGCCGACGCCCAGCTCCTGGAGGGCGTTGGCGGCCTTGCTGACCTCGGTCTTCAGATCGTTGTACGTGAGGGTGCGGGTCTCGCCGTCAGGCTCGCCCTCCCAGTAATAGGCGACCTTGTCGCCGCGGCCCTCCTCGACGTGGCGGTCGACGCAGTTGTAGGCGACGTTGATCTCGCCGCCGATGAACCACTTGGCGAAGGGGGCGTTCCATTCAAGGGTCGTGTCCCACCGTCTGGCCCAGGTCAGCCGCTCAGCCGCACGCTCCCAGAAGGCGAGACGATCCGCGGACGCCTCCTCGTATGCGGTTGCGGTCACGTTCGCGGCCGCCGCCAGGTCAGCCGGAGGTGCGAACCGGCGGTTCTCCTGCAGCAGGTTGGACAGCGCCTGGGTCTCGGTGCCAGGGGTCTCCGGGGCCACCTCGTGCTCCTTCTATGGCCAGATTGGACAGGTCGTGTCCCACTTCACCAGCTCACAGTGTCCATACACAAGAGGTCTAGACAGGTCTGTACCGATGGGCCCGGCTCGGGGCGACGCTTATCAGGTCGCATGACAAACGCTATTGAAATGTTGTCGTCTTGAAATCAGGAGAATATATGACGGAGTCGTTTCGGGTTTATAGGACTCTTGGGGCGGCCGTTGTTTGCGTTGCCCGGTCCTGTCGTCCTTTCCCATGACTTTCCGCCCGGTCCCTACCGGCTGTGAGGTAGGAGTTGTGCGGTATGGCCTGTGTGGTAGACCGGAAGCGCGCTGAGTGAGTGTTGCGGCCCGCCCTTGAGGGGCTTTGCGTGAGCCTTGGGGGAGCAGGTCGTACTCACGGGTAAGGTCGGTTTCCGTGAGTGACCCATTGGCCGTCATCGCGCGGTTCCCCGGCGTTCCGGAGGCGGTGGACGAGGCTCGCCAGGCCGTCGACAGGCTCTACCGCCACCGCGTGCTGCGCCGGGCGAGCCCCGCCGTGTCCGCGGAGTCGTCCTTGCGCGGCGCCCGCGCGTCGGCCGCCGTGGAGGGCGTCGACGTACCCCTCGACGCCCTGCGCAGGGACGAGATCCATGACCCGCTCGTCCAGGGAGCGCTGCGCGCGTCGGCCGAGATGGGTCGCATGGGCCCGACCTGGCGCAAGGCGCCGCGGCAGGTGCTCGCCCGCCTGCACACGGTCGCGGCGGCCGGCCTCGTGCCGCAGGCCGCGCTGGGCCGTCCCCGCACGGAGGACGAGGCCCCTGACCCGCTGGAGCTGGGCCCGGCGCCGGACGCCAAGGTGACCGCGGCCCGCATGGACGGCCTGATGGACCTGCTGGAACGTCCTACGGAGGCCCCCGCGATCGTGCTGGCCGCCGTGGTGCACGCCGAACTGGCCGTGATGCGCCCCTTCGGTTCGGCGGACGGGATGATCGCGCGTTCGGCCGAGCGGCTGACCCTGGTCGAGTACGGGCTGGACCCGAAGTCCCTGGTGGCCGTGGAGGTCGGGCATCTGGAGCTGCCGTACGCGGAGGGGCTGCGGGCCTACCTGAGCGGCACGCCGGAGGGCGTCGGCCAGTGGGTACAACAGTGTGCCTCGGCGGTAAGCCTCGGGGTGCGCGAGACGGCCGCCATCTGCGAAGCCATGCAAAGGGGCTGAGCCAGAGAGGCTGACATAGCTGACGGCGTCTCAGTCAAGAGACGCCGTCTGCCGGTGCATCACGCCGGGTTACCAAGCGTGCACCTGTATTCGTCGGAGCGGGTCAAGCCCGCCACGACACGCCTCCCGCGGCTGGTCGCGCGTGGGTGCCCGGCTGATGCACCCGGACTATTCGTCCGTCACCTCTTTCTACGTCGGATTCGCCCTGATGGGAACCCCTCGGACCAAGACCTTTACCCGGCCGTGGACCGGGGTCCAGGTGGGCACGGGCGCCCGCCGGCGCGCCGGCCTGGTTACCAAGCCGTGATGATCACTCTCTGTGATCGTCTTTATGTGATCGTTATCGGTCGGCGAAAAAACTTGGCGAAAATGCGAGTTTGCTCCTCGACGAAACTCGATCCGATCGGGCAGCATACGGGGGTATCGCCTCGAAACTGGAGCGACCTTGCACGGGATAGGTTTGCCAGTCCCTTGCCAGGCTCTGGTGAAGTGATGAAAGCTTTCTTCTGAAACGGGACCGGCTCTACCCCCCCGGAGCCGGACCGGTCAGGCGACCCCCGCTCTCCCCCCCGGCGGGGGTCGCCCCTTTTCCGGCCTG
Organism: Nonomuraea sp. 3N208; assembly: GCF_052245935.1. Classification (NCBI taxonomy): domain Bacteria; kingdom Bacillati; phylum Actinomycetota; class Actinomycetes; order Streptosporangiales; family Streptosporangiaceae; genus Nonomuraea; species Nonomuraea sp. 3N208. The sequence goes on from NZ_JBQQBR010000038.1 coordinate 21,621, forward strand.
TGCCCACTCCTAAGGCCGCCCGGACCCGGCGCCCGAGCTCTTCCCTCACCCGGATGCGCCGGGCTTTCCGCCACCCGGATGCGCCGCCCGGGGCCTTCCTGATCACACGGCCACCCGCAAACCCGGCCCGGGCCGCGCAGCCTCGACTCGTTTGCCTGGTCGAGTTGCCCGACCGCCCCTCCTGGTGCGCCCTGCCGACGACGACGCACGGCCCAGCGATCGCACACTCATCCACCGGTTGTCCACAAGAACACCGGCACCGACACCGTCTATCCCCAGAACCCCGTTCGCCCGCTCACCACCGCCACCATCTGCAACAAGCTGTCCCTCCCATCAAAACGGGAGGCCGACATGCACCGACCCTTGGTCATCACCGACGACCACGCCCTACTGGACGACCTGGTCCGCATAGCAGCCGCAGCCGGCGCACAACTCGACGTGGCCCACGTCCCAGCCCACGCCCGCCCATACTGGAACCTCGCCCCGCTCATAGCAGTGGGCGCCGACCAGGCAGAGGCCGTGGCCGCCTCATCCCCTCCCGCCCGCGATCAAGTCCTCCTGGTCACCCGTGACTTCGACGACCCGGACACCTGGCGAAAATGCGTCGCAGTAGGCGCCCAGTCCGTCGTGAACCTCCCCGCCGACGAACGCCATCTGGTGGAGCGGTTCGCAGACGCCATCGAGCCAGACTCCCGCTCCGGAGCGGTGATCTGCGTGACCGGCGGCCGGGGCGGAGTAGGCGCGAGCGTCCTATCCGCCTGCCTGGCCCTTCACGCCTCCGGCAGCGGCCACCTCCGCACGCTCCTCGTGGATGCCGACCCGCTGGGCGGCGGCATAGACGTGCTGCTGGGCCACGAGGAGGCGTCAGGCGCCCGTTGGGGAGACCTGGTAGCCAGGGAGGGCCGGATCAGCTGCGCTGCCCTGCAGGCGGCGTTGCCGTCGTTCGGCGACCTGGCGGTCCTGTCCTTCCACCGGGGTGAGGTGGCCGCAATCCCGGCCCAGGCCATGCGCTCGGTCCTCGAAGCCGGCCAGAGAGGCTTCGACCTGGTGGTCGTAGACCTCCCGCGCCACCTCGACCCGGCCGCCGTCGAGGCCCTCACCAGGGCGAACGCCACCCTCGTCGTGGCGGCGGCCGACGTACGCGGAATCCTCTCCGGAGTCCAGGTCCTGTGCGAGGCCCGCAAGCACACCTCCGACCTCCGAGCGATCCTCCGCCCCGGCGTCGTGGACGGCGACATGGCAGTGGCCGCGCTCGGCATCCCCTGCGCCGGCACCCTCCCCGACCAGCCAAGACTCACCGCCACCCTCAACCGCGGCGAGCTACCCAAACTGGGCCCGCGCACCGTACTAGGCGGCCTCTGCGCCTCCCTCCTACGCGACGTCCTACCACCGTGACAAGCCCCCTGCCCCCGGCCTGGGCGGCCAGATCCGACACACCTCAGCCACAACAGCGCCAACCCCACCTCCGGCCCGATACCCGGCACTTGGCCGCCGGGTCGACCCCGGCGCCTCGCATCCCCGAAAGCAGGCGAGCACCCTGAAGCCCCAGCCCACCCCTTCGGCAGCCCAGCAATCGACAACGTTCTCCCCTCCCGCACCGACGTCCGCGGTGTCCCCGGAGCTGGTGGAGGCCGTCCGGGTACGCCTGGCCCGCATAGGCGCCGAACCCAGCGCCGCCCAGGTAGCCGTCGCCCTCAGGGCCGAGAAAGCCGTCTACGGCGACGCGGAGATTCTGGCCGTGGCCCGAGCCCTCTGCGCGGACCTCATAGGCGCAGGCCCCCTGGAACCGCTCCTGGCCCGGCCCGACGTAACGGACGTCCTCGTCAACGGCCCCCGCGAGGTGTGGATCGACGACGGCAGCGGCCTGCACCGCACCTCGGTCACGTTCACCGACGATCCGGCAGTTCGCAGGCTGGCTCAGCGCTTGGCAGCCGCGGCAGGCAGACGACTGGACGACGCCTCCCCCTACGTGGACGCCAGACTCGCTGGAGGCGTACGTCTCCATGCTGTTCTCCCACCCGTCGCCCCCGGCGGCACCTGCGTGTCGCTGCGCCTGCCGCCGCGCCGCACGTTCACACTGGCGGACCTGGTGTCAGCGGGCATGATCACTCCGTCCGCCGTCCCTGTGCTGACCGCAATGGTGGCCGCCCGACTGGCCTTCCTCGTATCCGGCGGCACCGGGACAGGGAAGACAACGCTGCTGTCGGCCATGCTCTCGCTGGCCGACCCGGGCGAACGGCTTCTCCTGGTCGAGGATTCGGCCGAGCTCCGCCCTCTCCACCCACACGTGGTACGCCTGGAGACCCGTCCGGCGAACCTGGAGGGCGCGGGCGGCGTGGGTCTACGTGACCTGGTACGGCAGGCATTGCGGATGCGCCCGGACCGTTTGGTGGTCGGTGAGGTGCGAGGTGCCGAGGTGGTGGACCTGCTGGCCGCTCTCAACACCGGCCACGAAGGAGGCTGTGGCACCCTGCACGCGAACACGGCGGCGGACGTACCGCCCCGCCTGGAGGCACTGGGCTGTGCGGCCGGTTTGAGCAGGGAGGCCGTACACAGCCAACTGTCCGCGGCTCTCGACGCCGTCATTCACCTGACCCGCGACCGCCCGGACGGCCGAAGACGAATCGCCGAGATCTGCCTGCTCTCCAGAACGTCACCAGGCTTCGTGGAGTCGCTCCCCGCCCTGACCTTCGACACGAAGGGCAACTCCCGAACCGGCCCCGGCCACGACGCCCTGGTCCAGGCCGTACAGCCGGACACGCACCCCTGATGACTCGCCCATCGAATTGGGCAACCAGCCACCCAACGGAGACGAGTCAGACATCGATGACCGAGATGGAGGCAAGCTGGCGATGACAAACAGCGCCCTGGTAGCCGCCGCGTTGTCCACAGCCTGCGCACTGTGGCTGTGGACAGGCCCGACCACTGCCACAACCCGCCTCGCCAGACTGACCGCAAGCCGCCCGAAGCCCCAGTGGCAGTCCCTGCGAAGGCTATTCACTCGCCAAAGCCCCGCGCGCCGAGCTCAAGCCTGGCGACTGGCGTCGATCGAACTATGCCAGGCACTCTCCGCGGAGCTGTCCGCAGGCCGCACTCCAGGGGAGGCGCTGACCCGAGCCATTACGGCAGTGGACTTCCCCGACCGCGAGGCCCTGCGCCCGATCGTTGCGGCAGCGAGAGACGGCGGCGACGTCTCCGCTGCCCTGACCGCCTCGGCCCCACCACAGGGAGGCGAGGGCCTACGCCAACTCGCAGCATGCTGGAACGTGAGCGTCACGGTAGGCGCAGGCCTGGCAGCCCTGGTCGAACGCGTAGCCGGCACATTACGCACAGCGCAGGTCCACCGCCAGGACGTCGCAGCACAACTGGCAGGACCACGCACCACGGCCAGAATGCTGGCCGCGCTTCCCGCCCTCGGCCTCCTCATGGCCGCAGCCCTGAACATGCACCCCATGCACTTCCTCTTCGGCAGCATCCCCGGCTTCGCATGCCTGGTGACTGGAATCACCCTCGACGCCTGCGGCCTGTGGTGGACCAACCGAATGGCGGCCCAAGCACAAGGCTGACCAGCCACGCCCCGAACCAGCCCAGCCACGTCCCGGATCAGCCCCAGCCGCAAGATCCGCTCGGCCAAAGATCGCAGGGCCCCGCCAGGCGGACGTCTCCTTCCCTGGCGTCGGCGTGACGGACATTCCTTCCTCCGCACCTAGCCTCACGAAGTTGATCGGACTTCCCGCCAATGCTTCCATTCCTGTCTGCCCTGTGCGCCGGCATGGCCATGTGGCTGTGGCTCTCACCAAGGACGCCGCAGGAACGCCTGGCCCGACTCCACCCCCCGCAGAAGGAACCTCGTAGCCGTCCCGAGCCCCCCTCGCAGGACTTCTTGCCGTACCAAAACCCGAACACCCCTCCAAACACACCCACACCAACGCCGAACATCGAACGCCCCCACCCAACCTGGCTCGATCCAACCCATGACCAGGCACGACCGATCACGCGCAAGACGATCATCACCGCCACATGCGCGGGGCTGGCGACCGCCGCCCTCGTCGGCGGCACGATCGGAATCCTGGCCGGCCTTCTGATCAGCCCCGCCGCCGGGATTTACCTCCACAAAAAGAAGCCCAGGCGGACCCAACGCGAGCACGAACGAATCACCAATGACCTGCCGTTCGCCGCCGATCTGATGACGGCCTGCCTACTCGCTGGACGCCCGGTGAGCGCCGCCACCGAGATCGCCGCCGACGCGATCCGCGGCCCCCTCGGCGAGCGGTTGACCTGGGTGAGCAGCCAGCTACGTCTAGGCGCCGACCCCGAGCCCACCTGGGCTCTCCTCGCCAAGGACCCGGCACTGGGCCAGCTCTCCCGGGCCATGACTCGAGCAGCTCAGAGCGGTGCCCCGGTAGCCGACGTTCTTACCCGACTGGCCGACGACGCCCGAGAAGCGATCCGAGCCGCATCCGTAGCCTCGGCCAGGCGCGTCGGCGTAAAGGCAGTAGCGCCCTTGGGCCTGTGCTTCCTGCCGGCGTTCGTCCTTCTCGGCATCATCCCGGTAATAGCCGGCCTCGCCTCGACGATTGTCCTCCCATAGCGATCGTCCCTCGCGAAAACCGCAAAGCCTTCGCCCCGGGGCCGGGGTGCGGGCCCGGGGCGAAGGCTGCCGCACAGCTGCCGCACAAGGGGTGGGAGGTCCCGCACCGCCAAGGTCGCCAGGTGCCGCCGCCACGGTCCGCCGATAACCCGCCAGAGATGCCGACGCCACGTCGAGGTGCCGGTGCCCGGCCAGGGCGGATGGCCGATCAGGCCTGACGATTGCCAGGTTGGCCCCCCTTCGCCGAAACACTCATCACCGAACGCCTACGCGGATCACGGATATCCACAAACTCCCGTAATCCACAGGACTTGCGCCGTCGCCCTCGCCCATCCACAGAACGCCACTCGGCCCATCGAACCCGGCCTCGCCTCGGCGAACCTAGGTATCCCGCCGGACAAGACCCCGGCTCCACCGAGCACCTGGAGGCACGATGCATCGTCCCGCCACCACGCCAGACAACATCAGCGCCAACCCAGTAGCCCTCCTCGCCACATCGCCGGAATGCGCAGCTAGCAAACTGAATCTCAGCGAGACGAGCATTTCCACGCTCACCCACTCCGCCGATGCGCCCTCACCTGGCAATACGGCGTGCATGGCCATGACCACTCACAACCCGACCCACTCCATCGCAGGTAGAAGCGCAGCTCACAACGTTGCAGAAGCCGCCCATACAGACCGCGGGTTCGCAAGGGACATCGAGCCGGAGTCCAAGCGCCAACCAGCGCCTCACGCCTTTCCGCACGAGCCATCGACCACCGCTCCCGATGACCCCAGAGCACCCCGAAGCTCGCGACGGCCGTCCAACAGGTGGCTCCACTACGCGGCCGCCAACCGAGAGCGAGGCATGTCCACGGCCGAGTACGCCGTAGGAACCATCGCAGCCTGCGCTTTCGCTGCACTCCTCTTCAAAGTGGTCAGCAGTCCGGAGGTCCAGGAAATGCTCTCGTCCCTCATCGATCGAGCGCTCAACACGAACGGGTGACCCGGCGCCCCGCGCAGACTACGTCCCTCGCGTGGACCACTGGCGGCGCCCGGACTATGAGACTCGCGCGGCCTCGACTCCTGCTCGGTTCACGACGGTCGCGCAGGTCCTGAGCCCTGCGCGGTCTATGACGCTCTCGCCGCCTGCAAGCTTCAGACAGGCAGCAAGCCTCAGACAAGCTACGAAGCCTGCGTGTACACGGAAGGTCAGGCAGGTCATGAAGCTCACTCAGGTCATGAAGCTCACGCGGGTCACGATGCTCACGCGGGTCACGACGCTCACGCGGGTCACGATGCTCACGCGGGTCACGATGCTCACGCGGGTCACGATGCTCACGCGGGTAATGAAGCTCACGCAGGTTTCTAGCTCGGAGCAGACTGCGGGGGCGCGAACTGTGACGGACGGCCGGCGGATGGCATCGCGTGGATCGGTGACGGCTGAGACCGCCGCGATGCTGCCCGCGCTCATCGTCGTCCTGGCAGCCGCGCTATGGGCCATCCAAGCCGTGAGCGCGCAATTGGAATGCGTGGACGCGGCCCGAGCGGCGGCCCGAGCCGCCGCTCGCGGCGAGCCGCTGGACCAGGTTCGCGACGTCGCCCGCTCAGCCACACATCCAGACGCTCAAGTAGACGTAACGCGCGACACAGAGACCACAAAAGTGCAGATCACAGTCCAAGTCCGACCAGCGTGGGGCTCCTCGCTGCCAGCAGTTCGCGTATCAGCCTCGGCCACCGCCGACACCGAATCATGACGACCGCCATGACGTAGAAGGGGAGCCATGGAGTCGTGAGATCCATCCACCGTTCGTCATCTGGAAGGCGAAACCGGATGTATGACGACTTGCCACATCTCGCCAGCAACGGCTCCATGGCCTCCACGATCCATCAGCAAGGTGGCACGCAAGGGGAGGTAGAAATCAATCCCAGGGAACGAGGGTCAGCCACGCTATGGGGCGTTGCCCTCATGGGGCTCCTGATGGCCGTCGCTACGGCGTTCGCCACCGTGGGCGCCGCGCGCGTGGCCCGCCATCGCGTCAACAACGCCGCCGACATGAGCGCCCTTGCCGCTGCCAGGTTGGCCCTCTTCGACCCCGAAGGCGCCTGCGCCAGAGCCGCTGCATTGGCTGCCCAGAACGGCGTCGAGCTGACCCGATGCGAGATCAACGACGAGGTGGCCGATGTCTGGACCTCGTTACCGATCTCGTTGCCAATTGTCGGCACTCACACCGTGATGGGCAGATCACGGGCGGGCCCGGCAGAGTGGACTCCACCCGACAACGACGATCATTAGAAGCCCTCGCCGAGGTGAGCGGGCCGCGCTGGGAACTGGCCGCGCCGGGAAGTGGCCGCGCCGGATGGACCGCGCGGGATGGACCGCGCCGGGAAGTGGCCGCGCGGGATGGACCGCGCCGGGATGGACCGCGCTGGGATGGACCGTGCCGGGAAGCGGCCGTGCCCGGATAGGCCGCGCTGTGCGGCGCCTGTGGCGGACGGTCGAGCGACGCCATTTGGCAGCCCTTCCAAATGGGCCTGCCGAATGGTGGTTCGGGGGTCGAGTGTGCTGATGGGGGCCTTGCTTGGTCGGTGTGGGCGGATGGGTGTCATGCGGCTTTTGAGGTTTGTGAGGCAAGGTCGCAATCGAGTCACGACTTCTTGGACAAGGTGTCCAAGAGTTGAATATTTCGCGTAACGTTCCGCTTACCCTCGGTCCATGCCATCTATGACAAAGGGTCTGGGAGAGCCGGAACGGAGTCGCTAAGGTGCAGGTTCGGGGGGCGGTCGGTGACCGTATCGCCGGGCGGACTGCACTTCCGATCGTCGTCCGAGTGGCCCCATCCGGGCGGCCGGGCGGCGCGAGGCTCTCGATGGAGGGAAGCGTCGTGACGGTAGTTGGCAGAGTGGTGACCGCGGGGATCATCGCGGTGGGATCCATTGTGCTCGGCGGCTCCGCCCAGGCGGCCACGGTGACCGCGGTGACTCAGGCCGGCTCCGCCGGGCAGATCACCTCACCCTCTGACGGTCAGGTCGTCTCGAGTTCGTCCGTCACGGTGTCCGCGCGTACGGGGCTGATGCAGCTCCGCATGGGCCTGTACGTGGATGGGCCATCGACACCCACGCAGAAGGTGGCCGATGGCGGAGCGAACCAGACGATTTCCGGTACGTTCGACGCCGGGAACGCCCCCAACGGCACCTTCACCGTGACCCTCAAAGGCGAGATCACCGGGACCAAGTACGCGAGCAGCACGTTCAAGCTGCGGCGGCCCGCCGAGACCCCGGGCAACGTGAACGCCGGCCTCCAGGGCACCAAGAAGGTGCTCGTGACCTGGAGCAAGGGCTCCGAGCCCGACTTGCAGTCGTATGAGGTTGCCAACACCCAGTCCGGCGTCGTGGGACGGCTGTCTGTGGATAGCGCGTGCGCCGGCGGCACCTGTGAGGCGGCGCTCACGGTGCCGGCCAATGCGGCGGGGCAGAAGGTGGGGTTCACGGTCAAGGCGTTCCGGGGTGACGGCGACGGCGGGTCGATCGGGTCGGACGAATCGGGTGCCGCCTACGTCACGATCCCCGCCCCGGCCGCCGCCCAGCCGAAGAAGGAAACGGCCAAGACCCGGGAGACTCCTAGGGACACCAGGAAAGTCGATCCGCTGCCGACCCTGCCTGCCAAGAAGCAGACCGTACCCACGAGCAAGCCGACCATCCGCAAGCCGACGACCTCCAAGTTGCCGGCCATCCCCGATGCCGACTCGGACGGCAACCTCCCGATCCCGACCGCCGACGGCCAGGGCGAGACGGGTGGCCTGAACCCGGCGGGCACCAAGGAAGACGGCACGGATTCCGCGCCTGTCCAAGCGGGTGGCGTGAAGGCCCAATCGGACGAGTCCCCGATCGGGAACCTCGGCCAGTATGGGCTCTACATCGCGGGCGGCCTGCTCCTGCTGCTGCTCGGCGCCCACGCAGGGGGTTGGGCCCGGCGGCGCGCGCTCGCTGCCGAGGGAGGACGGCACCCCCAAGCCCCGGCCGTCATGGCGTCGGGGCCCGTTGCCGATTCGGAGGGGGGCGAGTTGGCGACGGTGCGGGGTGATGACGGGGACGCCCCGGTCACCTCGACACCCCCGCGACGCAGGCCCGCTGTGATCCTTGCCGTGGCCAAGACACGCGTTCCCGATCACTCACCTGCTTCGAAGGCGTCGTCCGCCGATCGGCCACGTGGCGAGGACACGTCCTCAGCCGAGGCTCGACTAGGTCAGGGGCTGTCGTCGGTTGGCCGGTCCCACGCTGAAGGGGCGTCGGCCGGTCGGTCGCATGCTCAAGGGTTGTCCTCGGGTGGTCGGTCGTTGACTCAGGGAGCATCCTCCGTCGATCGTCTGGAGGTTCGGGAGACAGCGACGTCCTCCGGCGACGGCCGGCGGTTGCAACAGGTGTCCGCTGCCGGCCCCCGCGCGCGGCTTCAGGAGCTTCCTCAGGCGGCTCCGATTGACCAGGCACACACGGAAGTGCCTGCTGCCGCGGCGCCGCTTGGTGGTGGCGAGGCGCGGGCGGTCGAGGGCAGCGCCGGGGATGCGGATGGTGCCGACGAAGCAGACGTGGTTCGTCAGGAGCCGGTTCGGATCGCACTGCCCAGTTCGGCTGTTACGGATGTGCCTGAGTCGTCCGCTTCCGTTCTCCGTCCCGCCCCCGCCGTGCAGATCGAGGATCGCTGGGACGACTACCTGCCGCCGTCGCCCAGGTCTATGGAGGACAGCGGGTTCTGGGAGCGGCCGCAGCCTGGGGCCGCGGATTTCTGGGCCGCGGACGACGATGACGACAACGTCGGCGATGAAGGGGATGACGACAAGCGCGCCTTCGCGGTGCGCCGGCGCGCCTGACGACAGACCACAAAGTCCCCCGCGTCCAGTGCCGCCGACGGGAAGCCGTCATCGACGTTCTGTGTCGGTGCGGCCGATCAGGAGTCGGCGTTGAGGTCCTGTGTCGGTGCGGCTGATGGGGGCCGGCGTTGAGGTCCTGTGCCGAGGCGGCTGATGGGGGTCGGCGTTGAGGTCCTGTGTCGGTGCGGCTGATGGGGAGCCGCCGTCGGCCACGCCGTCGCCGGGGTTGCAGTGCTCCACGACCTTCAACTCGACGTCGCTGCATTACTGCCCCGCGACCGAGGGCAGGAGGGCTCGCTCGTAGCCCACTACGGATGTCCTTGGGCAGACGAAGCCGTGCGGTTCACCTGCTCAAGGGCGTGCGTGGGCGGGGTTCCGTCGTATCGGGCGTGTGCCGGTGTCGGTCATTCGGCGGCCAAGAGTGTGTTCAGGAGACGGATGGCACCGTGTTTGTGAAGGGGTTCGTTGCCATTGCCGCATTTGGGGGACTGGATGCAGGAAGGGCAGCCGCGTTCGCATTCGCAGGAAGCGATGGCTTCGCGGGTGGCCGTCAGCCAGTCCGTCGCGCGGGCGAAGCCGCGTTCGGCGAAACCTGCGCCGCCTTCGTGGCCGTCGTACACGAACACTGTGAGCAGGCCGGTGTCGGCGTGCAGCTCCGTGGAGACGCCGCCGATGTCCCAGCGGTCGCAGGTGGCGAACAGCGGCAGCAGGCCGATCGAGGCGTGTTCGGCAGCATGGGCTGCGCCGCCGAGGTCGATGCCCGCTTCCGCGAGGGGGGCCACGGCCGAGGCGGGCAGCGTCCACCAGACCGCGCGGGTACGGAGGGTGCGGGGTGGCAGGTCGAGCGGCTCGTCGCCGAGCATCTCGCCCGATTGGATACGCCTCTTGAGGTACGAGACCACTTGCCTGGTCACCTCCACCTCGCCGAAGTGCAGCGTGCCGGGGCCCAGCGGCTGGGACCGCTCGGTGGCGAGGATGGAGATGTCGGTTATGTCCCGGGCGAACGTCGAGTAGTCGGGGTTGGCGCTGGAGACCAGGGCCACTCCGGCGTCCAGGTCGAGGAGCTCCACCAGGAAGGTCTCGCCCTGGTGGATGTAGACCGCGCCCGTGTGGACGGTGGTGTGCGAGGACGGCTCGTCCACGCTGCCCAGGAGGCGGCCTGTGGACGACTCGACGACCTGGATCGGGGCGCCTCCGCCGCCTCTGATGTCGGCGAGGTCGGTGGCCCGCTCGCGCCTGGTCCAGAACCAGCCCGCCGGGCGCTTCCGCAGCAGGCCCTCGCCGACCAGATCGTCCAGGACATCGGGGGTGGTGGGGCCGAAGATGGGCAGGTCGTCCTCGGTCAGGGGGATCTCGGCGGCCGCGGCGCAGAGGTGGGGGCCAAGGACGTAAGGGTTGCCCGGGTCCAGGACGATCGCCTCGACGGGCTGGCCGAACAGGGCCTGCGGGTGGTGTACGAGGTAGGTGTCCAGCGGGTCGTCTCTGGCGATCAGCACCGCGAGGGCGTCCCTGCCGTCGCGGCCCGCGCGGCCTGCCTGCTGCCACAGGGAGGCCCGGGTGCCGGGCCAGCCCGCGATCAGCACGGCGTCCAGGCCGGAGACGTCGACGCCTAGCTCGAGGGCGTTCGTGGTGGCCAGGCCCATGATGGTGCCTTCGCGGAGCGCCTTCTCCAGGATGCGGCGGTCTTCCGCGAGGTAGCCGGCTCGATAGGCGGCGATCTTGTTCGGGAGGTCGGCCAGGTCGGGGAGCTCCGGTAGCGCCCAGGTGAGGGGCGTCGCCGCCGTTGGTGCTGCGCCGCTCCTGATGTGCGATTCGTCGGGTACGGGCGAGGTAGTCGACGTGGTGCGGAGGTCGTCGACGGTGGGTGACGTGCCTGCCGAGGTGTGGAGTTCCGCCGGCCGCTCGGGGTCGGCCCGGCGATGTGCGCGGCTGGAGGCGGGCGTCGTGGCGCCGCGGCCTTGAGCGGGGGTCTGGTCCCGGTCCGGCGTGGCGGGTGCGGGGGTATGGAGTGCCGGGGGCGTGCCCGTACCGGTGAAGGGGGCGGAGAAGGCGACGTCGGCGAGTTTGGCGCGGGCCGACAGCGCGACCGTCTCCGCGCCGCGCCGGGAGCGTACGAAGGCGAGCGTGCGGACATCCGCCAGAACGAGGTCCGCCAGCAGATCCGCCGCCTCCGCCGTCGCCGTACGCCGCACAGGGGCCCCTCCCTCGCCCCGTAGCTCCGTCAGAGGCGGCTCCCAGAGGGCGATGGTGGTAGACCCCTTGGGAGAGGCGTCCATGGTCACCTCGTTCATCTCAAGCCCCGTCAGCCTCATTGCGAACGCCGCCGGCTCGCTGGCCGTCGCCGAGGCGAGCAGGAACGTGGGCCGCGAGCCGTACCGGGCGCAGACGCGCCGCAGGCGGCGCAGGATCTGGGCGACGTGGGAGCCGAAGACACCCCGATAGCCGTGGCACTCGTCCACGACGATCAAGCGGAGCCGACGGAAGAAGGCGGACCACTGGGCGTGGCGCGGCAAAATCCCTCGGTGGAGCATGTCCGGATTTGTCAGGACGTAGTTGGCGTGCTGGCGTACCCACGTCCGCTCCTCGAACGGCGTGTCGCCGTCGAAGCAGGCCGCGCGCAGCTGCGTGATCCGGAGCTCCCGAAGCCCGCGCAGCTGGTCGGCGGCCAGGGCCTTGGTCGGCGTCAGGTACAGCACCGTGCCGCCGTCAAGACATGAGGCGACTGCGGGAGTGAGATACGCGAGGGACTTCCCCGATGCCGTGCCTGTGGAGATGATCACGTTTCGGCCACGAAATGCCAGGTCGGCGGCCTCGTATTGGTGAGGCCAGAGTCCTGTCACCCCGCGGTTCGCCAAGCGCGTAACAAGCACTTCTGGCGTCCATTTGGGCCAGCGGGCTTGACCGGCCTGACGTGCTGGAACATGCTCCACATGGGTGACACGCTCATGACGTGCAGGAACACTGAGCAGGTGGCGGAGGAGTGGACCTGCTCGTTGTGGGGAGGATGCCGTGGAAGTCACTGTTTCCAGTCTTGCATCGATGGGCAAAGTCGTCGGGAATCGTGATTTCGTATAGACACAAGCCAGACGCGTGGTTGAATGCCCACGCGTCAAGGTCGGACAGTCTGGGGCCAGACTCCAGATTGCCAGGCTGGCAAGAGTACTTTCGCAGGCGAGGCGCTGGAGGATCTGTGGATCTGAAGTTGGATCACCACAACGAGGACCGACTCACCATCGTCGAGGTCGAGGGTGAGATCGATGTCTACACCGCGCCGAGATTGCGTGAGCTTCTGATCGACCTGGTGAACAAGGGTAACTTCCACCTTCTCGTCAACATGGAGAAGGTCGACTTCCTCGACTCCACGGGCCTTGGTGTCCTGGTCGGCGGGCTCAAGCGGGTGCGGGCGCACGACGGCTCCCTCGAGCTGGTCTGCACGCAGGAGCGCATCCTCAAGATCTTCCGGATCACCGGTCTGACCAAGGTCTTCGGGATCTACGCTTCGGTCGACGAGGCCAAGGAAGCTCACGGCAAAGACAAGTAGCATGGCTACCGTCGAGCTGACGTTCAGCGCTCTCCCCGCGCATGTGCGCACCGCCCGGCTGGTCGCGACGGCGATAGCTCGCCGCACCGGCGTGGAGGAGTCTCTGCTGGACGAGGTCAGGCTCGCCGTGGGTGAGGCGTGTTCCCGGGCAGTGGAGGCGCATCGCGCCCACTGCCCGGGCGAGCCCATTCGCATCGAGCTGCGTGACGACGCTGGACGCTTCGAGGTCACGGTCAGCGATCACGCCCCCAGTGATGAGCTCCAGCAGGAGAAGCCGCTTGACCTCGGCATGCTTTCCGACTCGTTCATGACGGGCTTCGGCCTCGCGGTCATCACGGGGCTGGCCGACGACGTCGAGGTCCTCCCCACGCCCAAGGGCACCGACATCCGCATGAGCTGGCCCGCCGCCGGTATCCCTACCTCATAGTCTTTCCCTTTCTTTCTTTACGGTGGCCCAGCCCGGCGCCACCCGCCGAACGGAGCTGAGGTCTCTCCAGGGAGACGCTGCTGACTCGGTCAGTGGCAGGCCGCCGTTACGGCGCTACCGGCACCTATGCCTCAGTACAGGCGTGGGCCGCAGGCTCCTTTCCCCTCAGGCGTGACCGTGGACATCGCATCGTCCACGGTCACGTCTCGCTTGCACGCGCTTTCCGATGCCGGGTTTCGGCTAACCGGAACCATGTCTTGTCATGACCGTAAACAGAAGGAAATTACGGTTGTCAGGGTGCAAACCGGGGCACGGGCACGGGCGTACGAGACGCATGCATAATTAGTGACCTTCCGAGCCTTCATATCCGTTCACTGCCTGCGTAGACTCCCGGCACCGGCCAAGGTGATCCGGCGGAACGCGGATTCAACCGGAAGCGGCACCCACAACCCGGATGGTGCCGCAACACCCGCCGAGGAAAACTGCAGCACCGTCCGGGCAGGACGACCGGTCTTGCCGAGGAGAACGATGAGCAGGCACATGCTGGCATCGGAGCCAGCGTCCAATTTGGCCCTTAGCGCAAACAATCTCACCATCGTGATCGTGGTCGCCGCGGTCGCACTGATCGCACTAGCCGTCGCCGGCGGCCTGGTGCGCGAAGTGCTGTCCGCCGGCCAGGGCACCGAGCGCATGCAGAACATCGCCCGTGCCGTACAAGAAGGCGCCGCCGCCTATCTCACGCGTCAATTCCGCACGTTGGCGATCTTCGTCGTCGTGATTCCCTTCCTGTTGCTCCTGCTACCTGGAGAGATGGACGTCCGCATCGGGCGATCGATCTTCTTCGTGGTCGGGGCGGTATTCTCCGCGCTGACCGGGTTCATAGGCATGTGGCTGGCCGTGCGCGGGAACGTCCGCGTCGCCGCCGCGGCCAATGACTCGGGCGAGAAGCGCGCCATGCGCATCGCGTTCCGCACCGGCGGCGTGGCCGGGATGTTCACCGTCGGCCTCGGCCTGCTGGGCGCGGCCGTGGTCGTGTTCATCTACCGGGGCGAGGCGCCCCACGTGCTCGAAGGGTTCGGGTTCGGGGCGGCGCTGCTGGCGATGTTCATGCGAGTCGGCGGCGGCATCTTCACCAAGGCCGCCGACGTCGGCGCCGACCTGGTCGGCAAGGTCGAGCAGGGCATCCCGGAGGACGACCCGCGCAACGCCGCCACCATCGCGGACAACGTGGGCGACAACGTCGGCGACTGCGCCGGCATGGCGGCCGACCTGTTCGAGTCGTACGCGGTGATGCTGGTCGCCAGCCTCATCCTGGGCAGTGCGGCCTTCGGCGAGCAGGGGCTGATCTTCCCCCTGATCGTCCCGATGATCGGCGTCATCACTGCGATCATCGGCATCTTCGTCACCGGGATGCGCGACGGCGACCGCAACGGCATGGCCGCGATCAACCGCAGCTTCTTCATCTCGGCCGGGATCTCTGCGGTGCTGGTGGCCGTGGCGGCCTTCTGGTACCTCCCCGCCGACTTCAGCGGTCTGACCGGCTCGGTCATCCAGTCCGACGCCGACCCGCGGCTCATCGCCATCGGCGCGGTCCTCATCGGCCTGGTGCTGGCCAGCGCCATCCAGCTGCTGACCGGCTACTTCACCGAGACCACCCGGCGTCCCGTACGCGAGATCGGCGAGAGCTCCCGCACCGGAGCCGCCACCGTCATCCTGGCCGGCATCAGCGTCGGCCTGGAGTCGGCCGTCTACTCCGCCCTGATCATCGGCGGCGCGGTCTACGGCGCGTTCCTGCTGGGCTTCGGCAACGTGACGCTCGCGCTGTTCGCGGTGGCCCTGGCCGGCACCGGCCTGCTGACGACCGTGGGTGTGATCGTGTCCATGGACACCTTCGGCCCGGTCTCCGACAACGCGCAGGGCATCGCCGAGATGTCGGGCGACGTCCATGGCGAGGGCGCCCAGGTGCTCACCAGCCTGGACGCCGTCGGCAACACCACGAAGGCGATCACCAAGGGCATCGCGATCGCCACGGCCGTGCTGGCGGCGACCGCGCTGTTCGGCGCCTTCCGCACCGCCGTGGAGGGCGAACTCGCCAAGGCGGACGCGTCGATCAAGGATGCGCTGGGCATCTTCCAGAACTTCAGCCTGAGCATCGACAACCCGAACGTCCTGGTCGGCCTCATCATCGGGGCCGCGGTCGTGTTCCTGTTCTCCGGCCTGGCGATCTCGGCCGTCGGGCGGGCCGCGATGCGGGTCGTCTTCGAGGTGCGGGACCAGTTCCGCACCAAGCCCGGCATCATGGACGGCTCGGAGAAGCCGGACTACGGGCGCGTCGTCGACATCTGCACCCGCGACTCGCTGCGCGAGCTGGCCACGCCTGGGTTGCTCGCGGTCATGACGCCGATCGCGGTTGGATTCGCTCTCGGGTACGCGCCGCTGGGCGCGTTCCTGGCGGGGGCGATCGCGTGCGGCACGCTGATGGCCGTGTTCCTGTCGAACTCCGGTGGAGCCTGGGACAACGCCAAGAAGCTGGTCGAGGACGGGCACCACGGCGGCAAGGGGTCCGAGGCGCACGCCGCCACGGTCATCGGCGACACGGTCGGCGACCCGTTCAAGGACACGGCCGGGCCTGCCATCAACCCGCTCATCAAGGTGATGAACCTGGTGGCGCTGCTGGTCGCGCCCTCGGTGGTGCTGTACGCCGGCAACCCGGCCCTGCGAATCAGCATCACTGTGGTGGCGGTGGCTGTGGTGGTCGGCGCCATTGTGGTGTCCAAGCGGCGGTCGGCGACCAGTGAGCCGGCCAGCAACAACAACGATCGAGAGCACGAGCCGGTCGCGTCCTAGCACCGCGCTCCACACCAGAGACGCCCGCTCCCAGTTTGGGGGCGGGCGTCTCGCGTGGTGCGGGCTGTCGGGGGTGTGGGGGGCGGTGGCAAGGGCCCGGTGCGCTGGGTGCACGGCGCTGACCCGGAGGACCAGTGCGATGGGCGGGCGTGGCACTGGAGACCCTCGGTGGCAAACTGGGCGCGTGGAAAATGGCAAGCAGCCCAGCGGCGGAAAGACCCTGGGCCTCATTCTGGTGGCGATGCTCGTCATCCTGGCCGTGCTCGTCGCGCTGGCCAACTTGGCTTCGAAGACAGGGTGATCGGGTGCGGACGTTGATCGTGCTGCGGCATGCGAAAGCCGCCCACATCCCCGGCCTCGCCGACCGGGAGCGGCCGCTGACCGACCGCGGGGAGCGGGACGCGAAGCGGGCGGGCGACGAGATCAGGGCGGCTGGGCTGGAACCGGACGCGGTGCTCTGCTCGCCGGCGCTCAGGACCAAACGCACCGCCGAGATCGCCTTCCCCGAGATGGAGATCAGCTACGAGCGTGACATTTACGAGGCCTACCCCGAGGAACTGCTGGAGCTGGTTCGCCGGTCGGATCCGGACCTGGGCACCGTGGTGTTGTGCGGCCACAACCCCGGCGTGCACGAATTGGCCTTGGGCCTGGCCGGAGGCGACTACGTGTTCCGGCCGGGCGCGTTCGCGGTGATCCGGGTGGAGTCGGCGTGGGCGGACCTGTACCCAGGGGAAGGCCGGCTGATGACGCTCTGGGATCCGAAGGAGAGCTAGCCGGTCGCGAGCACGGCGTCCTCGGCGTCGGCCGCCTCCACCTCGTCCCGCGAGATCCCCAGCAGGTAGAGGATCGAGTCCAGGTACGGCGTGTTGACCGCGGTGTCGGCGGCCTGCCGGACGACCGGCTTGGCGTTGAACGCGATCCCCAGCCCGGCCGCCGCGATCATGTCCAGGTCGTTGGCCCCGTCGCCGATGGCCACGGTCTGGGAGATCGGCAGGTGGGCCTCGCGCGCGAAGCGCTCCAGCGCCCGGGCCTTGCCGGGCCGGTCGACGATCTCGCCGACGACCCGGCCGGTCAGCCGCCCGTCCACGACCTCCAGGACGTTCGCGGCGGAGTAGTCGATGCCCAGCTCGTCGACCAGCCCATCGGTGATCTGGGTGAAGCCGCCGCTGACGATGGCGAAGCGGTAGTCGAGCCGCTTGAGCGTCCGCACCAGCGTACGGGCGCCGGGCGTGAGCACGACCTCCTTGCGTACGTGCTCGAACACCTCGGCAGGCAGCCCTTCGAGCAACGCGACCCGCTTGCGCAGCGACTCGGCGAAGTCCAGCTCGCCGCGCATGGCCTGCTCGGTGACCCTGGCGACCTCGTCGAGGCAGCCGGCGTGCGCGGCCAGCAGCTCGATGACCTCGCCCTGGATGAGCGTGGAGTCGACGTCCATGACGATCAGCCGCTTGGCCCGCCGGGACAGGCCCGTACGCTGCACGGCCACGTCGACTTCCTGGGCGGCGGCCTCGGCGGCCAGCTCGACCCGCAGGGCGTCCGGGTCGGCCCCGGACACGGACAGCTCGATGCACGTGACGGGCCACTGGGCGAGGCGCTCGATGCGGTCGATGTTGGCGCCGGCGGCGGCGATGCGCCCGGCGATGCCGGCGATCGCGGCGGGCTGGAGCGTGGCGCCGAGCACGCTGACCGACAGGCGGCCGCGGCGGCGCTGCTCCTTGGTCTGGGATCCGGTGGAGAGCTCGACCTCCATGCCGAGGTCCTCGGCCACCCGCTCGACGGCGGTCCACATGGCGCCGAGCGTGCTGCCGGTGCCGGTCGAGGGGCCGCCCGCGTACGCGACGAGCACGCCGAGCGTGAGCCGGCCCCGGATGACGACCTGCTCGATGTCCGAGACCGTCACGGGGAAGCCGGAAAGGACGGAGAAAAGACGCGACGTGACACCGGGCCGGTCGGGGCCGGTCAGGGTGATCAGGAGGGAGCGCTGGTCCACATCCAGCCACGGTACTGCGCCCGGTCCGATGGTCGTGCAGCAGGTACGCCATTCGGACCGGGCACCGGTCATCGAACGATCTTGGTCTTGACCGTCTTCTTGAAGCCGAACTCGGGGATGCCGAGCCGGTCCAGCTCCTCCTTGCTCATGTTCTCCATGCCCTGGTCGACGTTGTAGGAGACCACGCCGATCGTCGCCGTCTGCGTGCCCTTGGCGCCCTTCTTCAGCGGGGCGTCGAAGACCATGGCAACGGAGTCGCCCACCTCGACCACCTGCGGCAGGAAGCAGTAGAACGCCCGGCCCTCGCCGTAGCACTCAGTGCCCTTGACGCTCGTGCCGAACCTGATCTTCTTGAGGTCGACGCCCTTGGGGAACTCGCCACCGAGGAACCAGGAGTCCGCGTAGTGCGGGCCCTTGTTGGTGGCGACGATGGTGTACTTGATCTTCCCGCCGGCCTTGACCGTCTTAGGCGCCTTGACCTTGACGCCGAAGGCGGAGAACGGGTCGGCGGCCGTAGCCGCGGCCGAGGTGGTGGCCGTGGTGGCGGAGGCGGGAACAGCCGGGATGAGCAGGGCGCCGGCCAGCAATGCCAGCGTGGCGGCCTTGAGAAGGGAGTTGCGCATTAAACGTCTCCGGTGAGGAATTGGGCACGGGGACGCACATCGCCAAGCCCCCGTAAATGTCGGCTGTTCCTATCACAATGGCAAAATCTATGTAAAGCCTATTTCTTCAGTAGCAGGTGTGTGTCGCCGAACTCGTGCCACAGATACCCCTCCCGTAGCGCTTCGTCATACGCCTGGGCCAGGGCCTGCTCGCCCGCGATCGCGGTCAGCATCAGCAGGTGACTGGAGCGCGGCTCGTGCAGTCCCGTGATCAGCCCTGTGACGGCCCGCACGCCGCGTTCCGGGGTGACGACGTGCTCGGTCCAGCCCGCAGCCGCGATCACCCGCCCGTCCGCGCCTGCGGCCGTCTCCAGAGCCCGTACGACCGTCGTGCCCGCCGCCACCACCCGGTTGCCGCTCCGGCGGGCCAGGTTGACCAGCCGCGCGGTCGAGGCCGGCACCTCGTACCGCTCCGCGTACGGCGGCTCGTCCTTCTCCGGCGAGGCCACCCCCGTGTGCAAGGTGATCGGCGCGATCCCGACCCCGCGCGCCACCAGCGCCGTCACGAGATCGGCGGTGAACGGCCGCGCCGCGCTCGGCATCTCCGCGCTGCCCGGCACGGTCGCGAACACGGTCTGGTAGTCGTCGATCGGCCAGTCCCGATCCACGTAGGAGTAGCGGATCGGGACCCCAAACGCGCGCAGGTACTCCTCCACGTCCCGATCCAGCACCGCCCGCCACAACCGCGGCGTCTCCCGTTCGATCAGCCGCAGCGTGGCCCGCCCCGGCAGCGGCAGCCACTCCCCGGCCTCACCCCCTCCGTACGGCTCGGACGCCTTCGAGGTACGCCTGCGCAACTCGACCAGCCACGTGCCGTCCTCCCGCGCGGTGGAGAAGTGCACCGCCAGCCGGTCCAGCCTGACGGCCGCCGGCAGGGTGGCCGAGTTGTTCACCACGATCAGATCCCCTGGGTCGAGCAGCCCCGGCAGGTCGCCGAACCGGTGATGCTCGGGCTCCAGGTCGCCGCGCGACACCATCAGGCGTACCGCGTCCCTGGCCAGCCCTCTGGCCTCGGGCGGTTCGTGGGCTGACAGGCCGGGCGGCAGGACGAAGTCGAGTGCCAGAGTCATTGCAAGCTCACTTTTCCGCTGGCCGGCCGGGAGCTGACCAGGTCGTGCAGTGCCACGGCCACCTTCGCCGGGTCGGCCGCGGCGGCCGCCTCTTCGGCGCCCACGGCGTCGGCCAGCATGCGGGTGTTCATCTCGCCCGGATCCACCCACCAGACGCGGACCCCGCGCTCCTCGGCGGCCAGCACGTTCGACAGCTGCTCCAGGGCGGCCTTGCCGGCGCCGTAACCGCCCCAGCCTTCGTACGCGCCGGTGGCGGCGTCCGAGGTGACGTTCACGATGGCGCCGTGGGAGGACGAGCGCAGTGCCGGGAGTGTGGCCTGGATGAGGGCGAGGGGAGCGGTGACGTTCGTCTCCAGCAGCGCCCTGAACGCCTCCAGCGGATAGCCCGCCAGCGGCGGCAGCGGCGTCACGCCCAGGTCGCTGGCGTTGTTGACCAGCAGGTCCAGCTCGGGAGCCGCCCGGGCCAGCCGCTCGACATGCGCCGGGTCGGCCACGTCGCCCGGGATCGCGGTCGCGCCCAGCTCGGCCGCGACCCGCTCCAGGTCCTCCGCTCCGCGGGCGGTGAGTACGAGGTTCCAGCCAGACCCTGCCAGCGAGCGCGCCAGCGCGAGGCCGAGACCGCGTGAGGCGCCGGTGATGAGTGCGGTGTTCGTCATGTCTCGACGCTAGAAACGGGACGGCCGGCGGACATCGGGCTGAAGGCTGGTCCGGGCCTGGGCACATCGTCCTAGGACCCTGGGTGGCCGGGGATCATAGAGTGGTTCCGTGACGGCCGACCGAGACGAGATCCTGCAGGCGGTGAGCTCCGCGGTGCTCGCGGTCACCCGCCATCTGTCGGTCCGCGAAGTGCTGCAGGTCATCGTACGCTCGGCGCAGCGGCTGCTCGACGCCCGCTACGCCGCGCTCGGCGTGCCCGACGAAGAGGGGTCGTTCGGCGAGTTCGTCGCCGAGGGCATCACCGACAAGCAGTGGGACGCGATCGGGCCGCTGCCCCGGCAGCATGGCATGCTCGGCGCGATGCTCCGCGAAGGCGCTCCCGTCAAGCTGCCCGACCTGCGCAAGGACCCCAGGTTCGAGTGGTGGCCGAAGGCCCATCCGGTGATGAAGGACTTCCTCGGCGTCCCCATCCGCGACGGCGAGCAGGTGCTCGGCATCATCTTCCTGGCCAACAAGCGCACGCCCGGCGGCTTCACGCAGGAGGACCAGGACCTGCTCACGTTGTTCGCCGCGCACGCCGCGATCGCGCTGACCAACGCCAGGCTCTACGAGCGCGGCCGCGAGCTGGCCATGCTGGAGGAACGCAACCGCGTGGCCAGGGAGCTCCACGACGCCGTCACACAGAAGCTCTTCTCGCTCCGGCTCACGGCCCAGGCCGCGGGCACGATGCTGACGCGGGACCCCGGCAAGGCGGCCGTGGAGCTCGAACGAGTCCAGCGCCTGGCCGGCGAGGCCCTGTCGGAGCTGCGTGCCGTGATCGTGGAGCTGCGCCCGGCCGAGCTCGACCGGCACGGGCTGACCGAGACGCTGCGCAAGCACGTGCGCATGCTCGACAGGCTCCATCCGTCCCTGGTCGCGTTCGAGTGCGGCGAGCTGCCGCCGCTGGATTCGGCGGTCGAGGTGGCCGTGCTGCGGGTGGCCCAGGAGGCGCTGCACAACGCGCTCAGGCACTCCGGAGCCTCTCGTGTCCTCGTACGCCTGGCCTATGAGGACGGCAAGCTGGCGCTGACCGTCGGCGACGACGGCAGCGGGTTCGAGCAGGCGGACTCGCGCGGTCTCGGGCTGGTGTCGATGCGGGACAGAGCCGAGTCGGTCGGCGGCGTGCTGACCGTCGAGTCGGCCCCCGGCCAGGGGACGACAGTACGCGTGGAGGTGGGCGTTTGATCCGGGTGCTGATCGCCGACGATCATCCAGTGGTGCGGCAGGGGTTGCGGACGTTCCTTGACCTGCAGGACGACATCACCGTCGTCGGCGAGGCCGGCGATGGGGCGCAGGCCGTCGAGCTGGTCGCGGAGCTGGCCCCCGACGTGCTGCTGCTGGATCTGAAGATGCCGGTGCTCGACGGTCTCGGCACGTTGGAGCGGCTGTCCGGGACGGCGACCAAGGTGGTCGTGCTGACGTCGGTGAGCGATAGGGGGGACGTGGGCCCGGCGATGCGGGCCGGTGCGTCCGGGTTCCTCTACAAGGACGTCGACCCGACCGCGCTGGTCCAGGCGGTCCGGGCCGTGCATGGGGGCCAGGTGCTGCTCGCTCCCGAAGCGGCCGAGGCGATGTTGTCCACGGCCGGCGCCCCTGACGTGCCCGCGCCGGTCCCGCTGACCGACCGCGAGCGCGAGGTGCTCGCGCTCATCGCGGCCGGCCGGTCCAACAGGGAGATCGCCAGGAGCCTGGCCGTCGCGGAGAAGACGGTCAAGACCCACGTCTCCAACGTGCTGATGAAGCTGGGCGTGCAGGACCGCACCCAGGCCGCGCTGTACGCCGTACGGCACGGCCTGGGGTGATGGGTCAGGTGTCCTTCTTCTTGTTCGTCTCGACGTGGCTGGACGGCGGGTTGTACTCCTGGACCGGGGGCGGCGGCGTGTAGCTCCGGCCCGGCCGGCGCGGCGGGCTGACGATCGTCGTCTTGGCGGTCTTGAGCCAGTAGTAGCCCTTGATGCCGAGGCGCTTGAGCTCCGCCTCGCTCATGTTCTCCATGCCCTGGTCGACGTCGAACGACAGCACGCCGACGCGCGCCTTGGCGGTGCCCGTGGTGCCCTTCTTCAGGGTCACCTGGAAGTTGAGCCAGTCGGTCTCGCCCTTCTCCAGGCGTATCGGGCCCCAGCACCAGAACCAGCGGCCCTCCCAGGTGCACTTCGTACCCTTGGGGCCGCCCCAGCGGAGGGTCGACACGATGCCCTTCGGCACCTCGCCGCCCATCCAGTAGTAGTCGGCGTAGTGCGGGCCGAGGTTTTTCGCCTTCACGTAATATGTGATCTTGCCGCCGCGCTTGGTGCGCTTGGTGTGCTTGACCGAGACCTTGAAACTCGAGTACGGCGCCAGCCGCGCCGTCGTCTTCGTGGGTGTCGCCGCGGTCGTGGCAGTGGTGGTGGGGGCAGTGGTGATGGCCGCGCCGGCCTGGCCGGGTGCGGTCAGGGCGCCGGCGGCGAGTCCTCCGGCTAAGAACAGGCTGAAGCTTCTGCGCATGTGACGGCTCCCCGTACGGTGCTGGAAATCCCCGATCATCTCCACGATTATTGCGGAGGGCAAATATTTCGCAAAGAGCGATGATCTTTCGTGATCTGGGATGGCTTGCGGGGGTTCGCGTAGGCCCATCACGCTTGTGATCGGGGGATTAACACAAGGGGGAGGACCAGGTGCCGGACACGCACCCCTTACAGGCGGGCGATCCGCAGACGCTGGGCACCTACCGGCTGCTCGGCCGCCTGGGCAAAGGGGCGCAGGGGATCGTCTTCAAGGGGGAGGCGCCCGACGGGCGGCTCGTGGCGATCAAGCTGCTGAACACCCGGCTCGACAAGCCGGGGCTGGACGGCGAGCGGTTCATGCGCGAGGTGGCCGCGGCGCGCCGGGTCGCCCAGTTCTGCACCGCTCAGGTGCTGGACGCCAATATGGACGGCGAGCAGCCGTACATCGTGAGTGAGCTGGTCGATGGCGTGTCGCTCCAGGTCGTGGTGCAGCGGGACGGGCCGCGCGAGGGCGGTGCGCTCTACCGGCTGGCCGTCGGCACGGTCACCGCGCTGGCCGCCATCCATCGGGCGGGCATCGTGCACCGGGACTTCAAACCGAGCAATGTGCTGATCGGCAGCGACGGGCCGCGGGTCATCGACTTCGGCATCGCCAGGGCGCTGGACTCGGCGATGACGATCAGCAGCGGGGTGGTCGGGACGCCGGCGTACATGTCGCCCGAGCAGATCTCCGCCGAACGGGTCGGACCGGCCAGCGACATGTTCAGCTGGGGCCTGACCATGGTGTACGCCGCAACGGGGCGGCCTGCGTTCGGGCAGGACAGCCTGCCGGCGGTCATCTACCGGGTGATGAACGAGGAGCCGGATCTGTCGGCGCTGCCCGACGATCTACGGCCGATCGTGCAGGCGTGCCTCAGCAAGCGGTCCGAGGAGCGGCCTACGGCGGCCGACGCGCTGTTCGCGCTTCTGGAGCACCAAGGGGGGTCGCCTCGGCTCGACGACGAGGTGGCCCTCACCACCGGCTCCCAACTCGCCGCCGAACAAACTCCTCCCACCCCCAACCCCTCACCTACCCCTCGCCTTGCACCCACCCCCGGCCCCTCACCTACCCCCAGCCCTGCATCCAGCCCCGGTCCTGCACCCACCGCCGCCGGTCCTGCACCCACCCCAGGGTGGGCGCCCCCTCCGCCCTCCGGCTGGGCAAGCCCAGAAGGCCCTGCGCCCGCCACCGCCCCGGCCGCAACTTCCGGCCCGCAGGCCTCGAGGCCGCATGCTGTCGGGCCGCCGGCCGCTGGCCCGCGTCCTGCTGGCCCGCAGGCCTCGGGCCCGCCTGCTGCTGGCCCGCAAGCCGCTGGCCCGCAAGCCGCTGGCCTGCAAGCCTCAGGGCCGCCTGCTGCAGGCGCAGGTGGAGCGTCCCCGGCCTCGGGGTGGGGCAGGCCGGAAGGGCAGTCGGCCGCCGTGTCTGGGTGGGTCAGTCCTGATGGACATGAGCCCGCTGTGGGCCGTGCGGCGTCCGGGTGGGCCAGCCCCTCCGGGGAGGCCTACGCGAGCCCGCAGCCGCCCAGTGCCGAGTCGCCCGCCGGGCACCCGGCTGGTGCGCCTTACCCACCCTCGCATCCAGGCGCCGTGCCCTCCGCCCCGCCGTCGCAGCAGCCGCCTGGTGGGCAGCCGCAGGGCGGCGCCCGGGGGCCGTCGGCGGGCTCCTTCGTGCCGCCGCAAGGCCAGCAGTACATGCCGCCGCCGTATCCGATGGGAGCGGCCCCGAATCCGCAGTCGCCTGGACAGGGCGCTGCGTCCGGGCACGTCGGTGCGCCAGGAAATAGCCCCGCCGCCGGCACGGGATCGCCCGGCCAGGACCCGGCGGCCGGTCACATAGCTTCGGCCGGGCAGGCAGGTGTGCACGGGCAGGCAGGTGTGCACGGGCAGGCCGGAGTGCACGGGCAGGCCGGAGTGCAACGGCACGCCGGTGTGCACGGGCCGGTGGTTGATCGTGGGCGTGGTGGCTCGCGCCGGCCCACCGGCCCGGGTCAGGGGGAGCCGCGTGTCAGGGGGGACAACGACGCGTTCTTCAAGCACACGCCCCTCGATGATCGGCCCGAAGAGGCCAACGCCAGGCGAAGGCGCGCCGCCCTGGTCGCGGGCACCCTGGTCGTGGCGCTCGCCCTGGCCGGCGGCGTGCTGTACTTCGGGCCGAAGATGTTCGGACCCACCACCGGCCCCGGGGGCGAGAGCGTCGCCCAGGCGACCACGTCCCTCAGCCCGACAGCCCCCACACCGACAGCCCCCACACCGACAGCCCCCACACCGACAGCCCCCACACCGACAGCCCCCACACCGACGGCCCCCACGCCGACAGCGCCGACGCCCACCCCCACAGCGGTGACCCCGACCCCCACACCCACCCAGGACCAGCCCTCGGAGCAGACGGTCCCCGTGGTGGGCAAGCAGGACGGCAAGTCGCTCAAGGGCCACACCAAGGGCGTCCAGACGTTCTCCGCCGTCTCCGTGAGCGACAAGACGACCTGGCTGGTCACCGGCGGCCAGGACGGCCGGGTACGCCTCTGGGACCTGGCCACCCACAAGTCCCTGGCCACCATGAAAGGCCACAGCCAGGAGGTGTACGCCGTGGCCGGCGCGATGATGGGCAAAACCCCCGTCGCGGTCTCCGGCGGCTACGACGGCAGCGTCCGCCTGTGGAACCTCAAGACCCGCAAGGGCAAGGTCCTCGGCTGGCATGGCGACGCCGTCTACTCGGTAGCCGTGACCAAGGTCAAGGACAAGTGGATGGCGGTCACCGGCGACGCCAACGGCTACCTGAGGTTCTGGGATCTGGGCAAGCGCAAGGCCACGGGCAAGAGCATCAGAGCCCACCGCAAGCCGGTGAACTGGCTCAGCGCCACGCACATCGGCGACCGCGCGATCGCGATCTCGGCCAGCGAGGATGAGTCGCTGCGCATGTGGGACATGTCCAAGCGCAAGTCGTACGGGAAGACGTACAAGGGCCACTCGAAGGGCGTGTACGCCGTCACCGTCGGCGAGGTCGACGACAAGACCGTCGTGGCGTCGGGTGGTAAAGACGGAAAAATCCGGATCTGGGATCCGAAGAACGGCAAAACCGTCGGCACCATGTCCGGCCACAAGAAGATCATCTACTCCCTGTCCTTCGGCACGGTGGCCGACCGGCCGGTCCTGCTGTCCGGCAGCACGGACGGCACGATCAGGCTGTGGGACCTCGGCGCCCGCAAGGCGCTCGGCAAGCCCGTCAAGGCACACAAGAGCGGCGTGTACGCCGTAGGCATCGTCCGCCTCGATGATCGCGTCGCCCTTATCTCGGCCGGCAAGGACAAGCTGGTCAGGCTGTGGAAGGCCGGGGACGCGACTATTGGTTCCTGATCGGCTCGAAGATCGCGTGGTGGGCGGCCACGAGCGCGCGCCGTACCGCGCGGTCGAGCTCGCGCAGTGCGGCGCCGCGGGTGGCGATCTGCCCGGAGGTGAGGCCCCGGTCGTCGGCCAGGCGCAGCACGGCGGCCAGCCGCGTGGCCAGCGCCGCGACCCGATGCGCCCGCGAGGGGTAGCCCGGCGCCAGCTCGCCGCCTCGCCGCCCCAGTTCGGGCCGGCCCTGCGAGGGCCCGTCGACGGAGGCCAGTGCCTCGGTGGCCGAGCGTATCGCGTCCGACAGCTCGCGCTCGGCCTCGGACAGCGAGGGCAGATCATGGCGTACCGGCCCGGATTCGTGCACGTCCAGCCGTACCCCGACATAGGACGACCCGCGCAGGTCCGGCGCCGGCACCATCCCGAGGTTGTGGTCGTCGAGCACCGCGATCACGGCCTGTCCGGCGTCGACCGCGGCCGAGTTGAACGACGCGGGACCCGAAAGCCCGAGCGGGTCGCCCGGCGCGGGCAGGGCGAGGCGCAGCTCGCGCAGCCCGCCCGCTCGCAGGTTTGCGAGGTATTTACGCAACGTGACCTCGCCCACGACGGCGGGCCCGCCGGCGGATTCCACGTGGTCAGCCGCCTCGTCGAGGCCGACGTGGCCGGCCAGCCACGCGTTGCCCCAGGCGACCAGAGACGGACAGACAGGCGATTCAGGGTGCACCGATCCACGATAAGCGCTCGGCCTGCAATAGGTTTGTCCCCAGGGTGACTCCAAAGGGAGGTTCGGGGATGGGTGGTCAGGTGCTGCGGCTCCAGGACGTCGCCGTCAGGCGCGACGGAGCGGCCCTGCTGCGCGGCATCGACTGGACGGTCAACGCGGACGAGCGGTGGGCCGTCATCGGCCCCAACGGGGCTGGCAAGACCACGTTGCTGCAGGTCGCCGCCACGTTGCTCTATCCGAGCGAGGGCGTGGTCGAGGTGCTCGGGGAGCGGCTGGGGCAGGCGGACGTGTTCGATCTGCGGCCGCGCATCGGGCTGGCGAGCGCCGCGCTGGCCGAGCGCATCCCGCCCGAGGAGAAGGTCATCGACCTGGTGCTGACCGCCTCCTACGGGATCATGGGCCGCTGGACCGAGGAATATGACTCCAACGACGTGACCAGGGCCGTCGAGCTGATCGACATGATGGGCGCGGCCCATCTGATCAGGCGGCACTTCGGCACGTTGTCCGAGGGGGAGCGCAAGCGGGTGCAGATCGCCCGCGCGCTCATGCCCGACCCCGAGATGCTCCTGCTCGACGAGCCCGCGGCCGGGCTCGACCTGGGCGGTCGCGAGGACCTGGTGCGCCGCCTGTCGCTGCTGGCCGGGGACTTCCGCTCGCCGACGCTGGTCCTGGTGACGCACCACGTGGAAGAGGTGCCTGCCGGGTTCACGCACGCGCTGCTGCTGCGGCACGGCTCCGTGGTGGCCCAGGGGCCGCTCGAGCACGTGATGACGTCCGACACCCTGTCCCAGACGTTCGGGGTGCCGCTGACGCTGGATCGCAGCTCGGAGGGCCGCTGGTACGCCCGCGCGTACTAGCTCTTCGGGAGTAGATCACTTTTGTGCACATAAAAGGCTCCTCCGGCTGAAACGAAATAGGATCTACGGAGTCGGTCCCCTCGACTTCGGAGCGTCGCCATGTCCGTCGAGCAGCTCATCGTCGCCCTCGTCGTGGTCGCGGCGGTGGGCTTCGGAATGGTCCGCACCATTCGGATCATCCCGCAGGCCACGGCGGCCATCGTGGAGCGGCTCGGGCGCTACCACAGGACGCTGACACCGGGACTGAACCTGGTGGTGCCGTTCATCGACCGCATCAAGGACATGATCGACCTTCGGGAGCAGGTGGTGTCGTTCCCACCTCAACCGGTGATCACGTCCGACAACCTGGTGGTCTCCATTGACACGGTGATCTACTTCCAGGTCACGAACCCGAAGAAGGCGACGTACGAGATCGCGAACTTCCTCGTCGGCGTCGAGCAGCTCACGGTCACCACGCTGCGCAACGTGGTCGGCGGCATGGACCTGGAACGCACGCTGACCTCGCGCGAGGACATCAACACCGCGCTGCGCGGCGTCCTCGACGAGGCGACCGGCAAGTGGGGCATCCGCGTCAACCGCGTCGAGTTGAAGGCCATCGACCCGCCCGCCTCCATCCAGGACTCGATGGAGAAGCAGATGCGCGCGGACCGCGACAAGCGCGCCGCCGTGCTGACCGCAGAAGGCCAGCGGCAGGCGGCGATCCTGCAGGCCGAGGGGGAGAAGCAGGCATCGGTGCTGCGGGCGCGCGGCGAGGCCGAGGCGGCCGTGCTGCGGGCTCAGGCCGAGGCCGAGGCGCAGGCCATGCGTGCCAAGGGGCAGGCGGACGCGATCGGCATGGTGTTCAAAGCCATCCACGAGGGGAAGCCCGACCAGCACCTGCTCGCTTACCAGTATCTGCAGACCCTGCCGGAGATCGCCAAAGGCGAGGCCAATAAGATCTGGATCGTCCCATCGGAGATGGGCAAGGTCCTGGAGAGCCTTGGCGGCCTGTTCACACCCCCCAAGAGCCCAGATACGTAAAGGGAGGGTTCGTGACGGGGTGGGAGCTGGTCGCGGTCTGCGCGGCCGGGGTGGTGGCCGGTGCCATCAACGCGGTCGTCGGGTCGGGCTCCCTGATCACCTTCCCGACGCTGGTGGCCATCGGCATCGATCCCGTCACGGCGAACGTCTCCAACACCATCGGACTGGTCCCCGGCTCCTTCACCGGCGCGTACGGCTACCGCCCCGAACTCCACGGCCAGCGCGACCGCCTGCTGCGCCTGGGCGCGGCCTCGGCGGCCGGAGCGCTGATCGGCGGCATCCTGCTGCTGTTCCTGGACCCCGACATCTTCGAGATCGTCGTCGTCGCGCTGATCGCGCTGGCCTGTGTGCTGGTCGTGGCGCAGCCGTGGATCAATCGCTGGCTGGCCGATCGGCGCGAGCTCGCGCACCCGCACGGGGGCCTGGAGCTGTGGCTCGGCGTGCTGGCCGCGGGCGTTTACGGCGGGTATTTCGGCGCGGCCCAAGGCGTGCTGCTGATCGGCCTGCTGGGCAGCTTCCTCGATGACCACCTCCAGCGGGTGAACGCCGCCAAGAACGTGCTCGCGCTGATCGTCAACCTGGTGGCCGCCACGCTGTTCGTCCTGGTCGCAGACGTGGACTGGCAGGCCGTGGCCGGGGTGGGGCTGGGCGCGATGGCGGGCGGGTTCCTGGGGGCCCGGGTGGGGCGGCGGATCCCGGCGCCCGTCTTGCGGGGCGTCATCGCGTGCGTGGGGATCGCGGCGATTATCGTACTGGTGTACGGATAGGTGTGGTGGGTATAACCCGGACATGAAGGGTGACCGGGTGGAGATCGTCATCGACGCGGGCGGCACCCCGCGTACTTACGAGATCAGGGCCACCCGCGCCGGCCGGCGGGTGGAGGTGGCCACGCGCCGGGGGCTCGTCGAGGTGAGCGAGGTCACCCGCAGCGGCACCCCCGTACGCACGGCCAGGTTCATGTCCAGCCGCATCCTCGCGCTCGTGGAGCACCCGGCGGACGAGATCAGCTGAAGTCGGCGGCGTGGTCGCGCGCCCACTGGTGGAGGGTCAGCGCAGGCCGGCCGAGCAGCCGCCGCACCGTGTCGGTGACCTGCTCGGGGCTGGTCACGAAGCCCTCCCACGTTCGCAGCGCGTTCTCCACGAACGTCGGGTCACCCCACGCCGCCATGAGCTGGTCGCGGGCCTCGTCCGGCGGCTGGTCGTCCCAGCGCACCTCGCGCCCGACCGCTTCGCCGATCACCCGTACCTGCTCGGCCTGGGTGAGCTGCTCCGGCCCGGTGAGGACGTATGTGGCCCCGTTGTGGCCCGCGGAGGTGAGCACGTGGACGGCCACCGCCGCGATGTCCTTCTCGTGGATCAGCGATCTCGACGCCTGCCCGTAGGGCCACCGCACGACACCCTGGCGGATCTGCCCGGCCCAGCCCAGCGTGTTGGCCGCGAAACCGCCAGGCCGCAGGAACGTCCAGCCGAGTCCGGAATGCCGGATCATCTGCTCGATCTCGTGGTAGTGCGTCGTAGGCGCCTCCGCGAGCTCCGGCACGTTGGCCGACAGGTACACCACGCGGCGCGCGTGC
The DNA here is from genome assembly GCF_052245935.1 of Nonomuraea sp. 3N208. Lineage (NCBI taxonomy): Bacteria > Bacillati > Actinomycetota > Actinomycetes > Streptosporangiales > Streptosporangiaceae > Nonomuraea > Nonomuraea sp. 3N208. Next base: position 52,322 of record NZ_JBQQBR010000038.1, read on the forward strand.
TTGGCGATCGTCGCGACCACTTCGCCGGCGCCGTCCGCCGTGAACCCCGGCCAGAGCAGGAACACGCTCTCCACGTCCTCCAACGCGGGCTCCAGCGTCTCTGCCGCGTTCAGGTCGCCCGGGACCATCTCGACGGGCAGCCGCGCCCGCCCGGGGTCCCTGACGAGCGCCCGTACCTCCAGTCCAGCGTCCGCGAGCTGGGAAACCACATGCCTGCCAACATTGCCGGTCGCGCCGGTCACCAGAATCTTGCCCATGGCTCGACCGTAGAACCTCAACCAAACTTCAGGTCAAGCCCGGCCGTACCTGGATCGTCCCGTCCCGCCTGATTCGCGTCTCGAACGTGGGCGCGGGAGCGGTCGCGGGCCCATGCCGCACCGAGCCGTCTCCCAGCCGGAACGTGCTGCCGTGCCACGGGCAGACCACGCAGGCCTCACCGTTGTCCATGACGAGCCTGCCCTGGTGCAGCGGACCGGCCAGATGGGGGCAATGGTCGACGAGCACGGTCACGGCCTCGCCCTGGCGCAACACGAAGAGCTGGATGTAGCCGAGCCGCCGCGCCACCGGCCGGCCGTCCGGCAGGTCCTTGATCGGGCACAGATCGTGCCAGCCCAGCGGCACCAGGTGCGAGACCTGCGGGGCGTGGTTGGCCCCCGCGGCCTGCCGGTACGCCATGTGGCCGCCGAGATAGGCGCCGAGCGTGCCGACGCCCAGACCGGCGAAGGAAAGGATCTTCCCTGAGCGCTCCTGGCCGCGCAGGCGGGCCAGCAGCGACGCGGAGAACAGGCTGAGTGCGGTCAAATTTGACAACATGTGGACGAAGCCGACCCGCTGCTGCTCGCGGTGGAGCGAGGACCAGTCGGTCAGCCCGGCGGCGGCGGTGGGCACCGCGTTGGCCACACCCGTGGCCAGCAGCACCCGCGCGGCCCGCGGGTCGGCGCCGGCCAGGTCGAGCACGGCCGTCGAGATCCAGCAGCCCAGGCTGACCGAGGCCAGCGGCGGGTGCAGGGGCTCGCCGATGGGCACGCCGTGCAGCAGGTCCCGTAGAAAGCCTGGGCGGACGCGCTGGCGTATCGCCTTGGCGAGCACTCTGATCGGCCGGTCCATGGACTTCGACTTCTCGAGCCGATCGGCAAGGGCAACCGGTCCGGCGAAACCCCGCAATTGCCGACGCCTCGCTCGTACTTCCTCTTTCACGACAAGTCCCCTACCCCCGCCGTGAGGGGATCACTCGGACAGGTGTCCCCTGGCCACGGAGAGTTCAACCAGCTCCAGGGCGTACGCGCCGAGCGAGGGCGAGCCTTCCTCGATGATCTGCACCTTCTCCCTGACCTGCGAAGCCTTGACTTTGAACAGCGGCCACGTGCCGCCCTCGGTGTGGTGGTTGGCCAGGATCGGGGCGAAGCGGTCGAGCGCCTTGGCGAAGCGCGCCTCCGGAGTCCTCCTGTCCTCGAACTCGTCCCACAACTCCCGGACCCACCCCGCCTGGTCGGCGGGGAGCAGGCCGAAAATGCGGTCGGCGGCGGCCCGCTCGGCATCGGCCTGAGCGGCGACCTCCACCGGGTCGTAGATGAACGTGTCGCCGGCGTCGATCTCCACCAGGTCGTGCACCAGCAACATGGCCACCACCCGTTGGAGGTCGGTCCCCGGCGGGGCATGCTCGCCGAGGACCATCGCCAGCGTGCCCACGTACCAGGAGTGCTCTGCGGTGTTCTCCCGCCGCGAACCGTCGATGAGATGGTTGCGGCGGATGATCCGCTTCAACTTGTCGATTTCGATGGCGAAGGAGATCTGGGCGTTCAGGCGGTCCTCTTCTGGCGCGATAGTCACGCGCGACACCCTAATGTGCGGTGATCACCCCAGTTGGTGAAATCGTGACCGGAACTCCGTTGAACACTGCGTTACCACTTGGAACGTCAATGGCCGATTCGTCCGTGAGCGTGTTCACGGAGACGCCCGCGTGCTCGGCCGCCACGCTCTGGGCGCTGCCCGCGTGGCCCCAGCCGTGCGGCAGGCTGACCACACCCGGCATGATGGTGTCGGTGGGCTCCAGCGGCACCGTGAGCTGGCCCTTCGCCGAGCGGACCACGGCCTCCCCGTCGAGCCCGAGCCGGGCCACGTCGGCCGGGTTGATCTGCAGCGTGCAGGTGTTGCTGCCGCCGACCAGCGAGCCCACGTTGTGCAGCCAGCTGTTGTTGGAGCGCAGGTGGCGCCGCCCGATCAGGACGATCTCCGGCGGCTCCTCGTCCAGCTTGCTCCGCAGCCGCTCCACGTCCTCGATGAGCTGCGGCGGCGCCAGCTCGATCATTCCGGAGGCGGTCTTGAGCACCTCGTCCAGCCGGGGCTCCAGCGGGCCGAGGTCGAGGCCGTGCGGGTTGTCCAGCAGCTTGCGCAGCGAGAGGTCGCCCTTGCCGGACCACTCACCGTACGGGCCGAGCCTGAGCATGAGGTCGAGCCTGCGCTCGCCGCCGGTCTCGCCGTCCAGCGCCTCACGGAGCTCGGCCACGTCGCGCCCCTCGACGCCGGAACCGGCCGTCTGCGTGGCCTTGCGCAGCATCTCGTCGATGACGAACGCGTCCAGATCGCCCTCGAGCCCAGAGGCGATCATGGCCAGTCGCGCCAGGATCTCCGCCTCCGAGGGCTGCCCGTCCAGCGGCAGCAGCGGCGGCGAGTACCGCGTGTAGTTCCGCACGGCGAACCCGAGCAGCGCGAAGTCGTAGTGCCCCGACTGCAGCACCCGCGGCGGCGGCAGGATGACGTTGGCGTGCTTGGTGGTCTCGTTCAGGTACGGGTCCACGCTCACCATGAAGTCGAGCCGCTCGAAGGCCGCGTCCAGCCTGTCCCCATGGGGCGCCGACAACACCGGGTTGCCCGCGATCGTGATCAGGAACTTGACCTGGCCCTCGCCGGGGGTCTCGATCTCGTCCGCGAGCGTGGCCACCGGCAGCTCGCCGTTCGCCTCGGGCAGGCCCCGGACCCGGCTCGTCCACCGCCCCACCTGGTACGCCCTGCGGCGCGCCGCGAACTCGGTGGCCGGCTTCGGGAACATCGCGCCGCCCGGCCGGTCGAGGTTGCCCGTGAGCACGTTGAGCACGTCCACCAGCCATTGAGCCAGCGTGCCGAACTCGGCCGTGCAGGTGCCGATCCTGGCGTACACGGCCGCCGTACGGGCCGCCGCCAGCTCCCTGGCCAGCCGTACGATCACCTCGGCCGGCACCCCGGTACGGCGGGCCACCGACTCGGGCGGGAAGTGCTTGGCCGCCTCCCGCACCTGGTCCAGGCCATTGATCTCGTGGAACAGCGTGACCAGATCCTCTGCGAACAGCGTGTGGACGAGGCCGAACAGCAGGTAGGCGTCGGTACCCGGGCGGACGAAGACGTGCTCATCGGCCAGCGCCGCGGTCCTGGTTCGCCGCGGATCGACGACGACGAGCCGCCCACCGCGCCTGCGCAGCGCCTTCAGCCTGCCGGGGAAGTCCGGCGCGGTGCACAGCGAGCCGTTGGACTCCAGCGGGTTGGCGCCCAGCATCAGCAGGTAGTCCGTACGGTCCAGGTCGGGGACCGGGATGGCCAGCGGGTGCCCGAACATCAGACCGCTGGCCACGTGCTTGGGCATCTGGTCGGCGGTGCTGGCGGAGTAGATGTTGCGGGTGCCGAGCGCCTTGATCAGCGGGGCGCCGTAGAGCGCGCCCGCCATGCTGTGGGCGTTCGGATTGCCGAGGTAGACCGCGATGGACTGGCGGTCGGTCGCCTGGCCGAGCGCGGCCTTCACGGCGCCGAACGCCTCCTCCCAGCCGACTTCCCGCCACAGGTCACCCTCCCTGATCAGCGGCTTGCGCAGCCGGTCGGGGTCCTCGTCGAGCCGGCCGAGGCTCGCCCCCTTCGGGCAGATGAAGCCCTTGCTGAACGGATCGTCCTTGTCGCCGCGGACGCTGGTCACGTGTCCGCCCTCGTCGAGGGTCAGCGTCAGGCCGCAGACGGCCTCACAGAGGGGACATGTCCGGTGGACGGTCGAGGTCATCACGACTCCTGAGTTCGCCAGATGAACTCATCTTGGCCCGTGCCGCGCGCGTGGGGAAGCCCCGGAGCCCCCGCGGTCTCCGGGGCTTCCTCCCCGGGGAAGGCCCCTTACCCCGGGGGTCTCAGCCGACCTGCGACAGCATGACCCGCGTGCGCAGATCAGGCGGCTCCTCGAGATCGGGTCTGAGCGAGACCCAGTCGCGCCTGCCGTAGAGCCGGTCCAGCCCGGGTGAGGCGGCGCCGGGTACCTCGTCGCGCCGGACGATCTCCACGACCAGCAGTTGCGCCCGCGCACGGTGCCGATAGACGTTCGCGCTCCTGGCCCAGCAGGCCGCCGCCAGCTCCTCGCTGTACGCCTCGAACTCCTCGGCGCTGATCCCGGCCCGCGTCAGGATCAGTGCCTTCTCGCCGGTCGTCGTCGGAGTGATCCACAACACCAGCGGGATGCGTCCGGCCCTGGTGTGCATCGTCGTCTCCAGGCAGACCCGCTGCAGGCGGTGCCTGGACACCACGCACCAGAAGTGGGCGGCGATCCAGTTACGGCCGATCCTGGTGGCGGCCGGCGCCGAGACCGCGCTGGCCAGCAGCAGGAAGGGCACCCACCGGCCTTCCTGCGTCGCGTTGAACAAGGTCAGCGCGAACAGCGCCAGCATGCTCGCCAGCAACAGTTCGGTCCGCGACCGCCAGAGCCGGACCAGCGCCCCGCCGCCGCGGGCGGCGGGGAGGTCCTCGACGCCGGGGTAGATCTGCTTGCGCGGGTTCCTCGACATCAGGTCACCTCCTCGTGCACCCGGCGAGGCAGGCGGAGCTGGTCGAAGCGTGGATCCCGGTAGCGACGGGACCCGAATCCCGTCCTGGTCACGGTCCAGCCGACGTGGTGCGCGAATTCATCGGGCTCCATGCAGATTTCGCGGTCGGCCCATGCGATGAGTTCCCGGATCCGGGACTTGATTCGGCTGAGTCCCTTGGTACCTTGTGAGTACATAGAAGACCCCTTTCGCGGCATTTCTAGAGGTGGCTTCTTTGCCGGTCCGAGGGCTGATGACCAGGCCCTTCGCAGGGTGGCAGCCCAAATGCGGGGACACTGGTCGTCAGTCTCGGATCGGCTTTTTCATGCACCGGTGAGTCAACGTGCGCCGGATTCGTCAGCGCTGGCTGCTTCAGTCGATTGCGAGGTCCTTCCGGCAAGTGGCCTCCCTGGGGGAAAGATGCGTTTCCGGGACGGCGACGTTGCCGGCGATGCGGCCCTGGCAGGGGCGCGCGACCAAGGGGGGAAGGCCCGGTGCGTGCGGCGATGTCGTCATGCCCGGCCTCCCTCACACTCGAGAAACCCTCCTGGCTACTGATGGTCCTCCGAGGTCTACGTTGCTGCAATACCTTAAGCAAGGAAGATTTCATTTTCTTCGCTTCTTGCCGATGAGCTTGCCCTGCAACTTGCACGAGAAGTGTCGATGAGCCCTCTGGCCGGGGGATGGAGGCTGGGAACCTCGCCTCGACCTAGAAGGCTTCACGGAGCTTGTCTTGCTCCTACGCTCTCCCCGTGACAGCCTTCTGGCAAGGCCAAACGCGACTACGCGTGCAACTTGCAGTGTAAGATTGGGCGACCGGTCTCTAAACTCAGCTTCCAAACGATCCCTTCCGGCTACACCTTCCTTCCTGACAAGGAGAGCGGACGGTGCCAACGCAGCAGGGCAGCCCGACCGTACGCAGGCTCCGGCTCGGCCAGGAGCTGCGTTTGCTGCGCGAGCGGCAAAAGCTCACCGGGGCCAAGGCGGCCAAAGAGCTCGGCTGGTCGCCGAGCAAGGTCAGCCGCATCGAGGCCGCCAGGACGATGCCCAGCACCGACGACATTAAGGCGCTGGTGAAGCTCTATCGTGTCGATGGGGACAAACTTGATGAACTCATCGGCCTGTTGCGGGATGCGGAGCAGCGGGGGTGGTGGGAAGATTACGAGGACGCTCTACCCGAGGAATACACAAGATTCCTGGGGCTGGAGGCGGAGGCGACCTCTCAGCGATCCTGGGAGCCGCACATCGTGCCTGGCCTTCTGCAGACCGAGGACTACGCGCGGGAGGTCATCCTGGCTTCCCGGGGCATCGCGCGCATCACGCACAGCGGTGTCCGCAGCCGCGTCGAGGCCCGCCTCCATCGGCAACGCCGCGTGTTGCACCGGCCGGAGCCCTGCCGGCTCACGGTCGTGCTCGACGAGTCGGCGCTGATGCGCCGCTTCGGCGAACCCTCGGTGATGCGTGAGCAGATGGAGCATCTCCTGGAGATTTCCCTGCTCCCGCATGTCAGCGTGCGCGTCCTGACCCTGGACTCACTTCATCCGGTGAACACCGGCACTTTTATTCATCTGCAGTTTGCGGAATTCGACGATGTTGTGTACCTGGAACAGCTGTATACTGCCAGCTTCGTCGAAGACCTCCAACGTGTGGCTGGATACGAAATCGCTTTCGACCACATCAAGTCGGAGGCACTCGACGAGGACGAGTCCCGCGTCCTCATCCAGCGCAAAGCCATGCTGTGGCGGCGATAGAGACGCCGACCTCAACAAGGGGCAATGGAGCCCCTTTAGCTATTTGGGGAGATAATGCACAACCACCCTTCGAAGGCGGCTTGGCGGAAGAGCACCTTCTGCAATGGCGCAGATGCCTGTGTCGAGATCGCCCCGCTCTCTGACGGCAACGTCGCGCTGCGTGACAGCAAGGAGCAGGACGGTCCCGTTCTTGTGTTCACTCCTGCGGAGTGGGCCGCGTTCACCTCCGGCGTTCGCGAGGGTGAATTCGACCTGGCGACACTGGCGGCGACGAGCGCCTAAAGAAAACGGCCCGGCGACGTTGAGGACGCAACATCGCAGGGCCGCTCCCCGCACGGCCCACAAGGGGCCATGGCCAACTCCTGCTCACCTCGCGAGCGAGCGTAGAAGACGTAGCCATCATGGCACAGCATCCCCCTGGACGATCAAGCGCCATGGGGTTCGATCTCGCGTGGACCGCCGCCAATTCGAGGTGCGATAAGCCGCCTTACCGGATCCATTTCGAAAGCTGCCGGTGAAAAGCAGGGGCGGCCGGAAGAATTTCGCTTGAACATGCGTACGGCGCATCCTTTTCCAGGACGCGCCGCACGAACGGGTTTTCAGGTCAGGACAGCCCCAGGCCCTGGGCGCAGGAAGAGCGGGGTCTCCTTGCCCTTCTGGAACAGCTTCGCCTTCGTGTACTGGCTCACGTCCTCGGTGATCTGCAGAATCCCGTGGGGCGCCACCGCCCTTGGCGTGCACGACGCGCTCGGGGGCGCGCTCCCGGTTGAAGTGCGCCATCTTCTGGATCAGATAGTGATCCTGCATGAGCAGGGGCCGTTCGGGCCGACGGAGAGCGAATGCTCGTCGCTCGGGGCAGGAAGGCCCGAGTCGTCGGTGGTCATGGGCCTGGTCGTTATTAGCGCGGGTCCTCCGAAAGGTCATCGTTGGCAGTTCGGGCAGACGCCCCAGAAGGTGACGTCGGCTTCGTCCACGACGTAGCCGGCCGTGTCGGTGGGCTCGAGGCAGGGGGCGACCCCCACCACGCAGTCGACATCGGCCACGGCGCCGCACTCCCGGCAGACGAGGTGGTGGTGGTTGTCGCCCACGCGTGCCTCGTAACGCGCCGGGCTGCCCATGGGCTCGATCTTCCGTACGAGACCGGCCTCGTTCAGCGCGTGCAGCGAGTCGTAGACCGCCTGGAGTGAGACCTGTCCCACACGTTCACGCACGCCCTGATAGACGTCGTCCACGTCCGGGTGGTCGGTATCGCGTACGGTCTGCATGATCGCCAGCCTGGCCGCGGTCACCCGGAGCCCGGCCTGGCGGAGAAGGTCGTCGTCCCCCATGGCAACCACGCTACGTCTTTAACCTGAAGCATTTAAGTAAAGGAATTCTCCAAGTTAGGCCAATGACGGCACGCGGACGCGTACGAGGAAGATGGAGCTCAGGCCGGCGAGCACCGCCAGTCCGGCCATGGCGAGTGAGGCGCCCAAGGGCGCCGACAGGGTGCCGTGGCCCTGGCTCAGCGCGATGAACAACGTTCCCACCGTGGCGACGCCGATGACCTGGCCAAGCTGCATCACCGTGAGCAGCGCGCCCGAGGCGTCGGCCGCGTACACGCCGTCCACCCGCTCGGTCGCCATATTGGTCACCGCGACCTGGACGCCGAGCCCGGCGCCGATGAGCGCGCTCATGATCGCGTACGCGAGCCCGCCCCCGGCGGCGAGCCCGAGTCCGAGGTAGGCGGGCGCGGCCACCACGTAGCCAAAGGGCACCAGCGGGCGCTGCAACCGGCTCGGCAGGCGCGGCCAGAGGAGCCCGACCAGGCCGAAGGCCAGCGCGCAGGGGACCATCATCATGCCGGAGGCAAGCGGCGACAGGTGCAGCTCGCCCTGCAGGTGCAGGGCCGAGGTGAACAGGAAGGCGCCCCAGGTGGCGGGTCCGAAGAGCAGGATCACCAGGCCCGGCCGCATGCCGGGTGCGCGCAACACCCGCGCGTCCACAAGAGGGCGGCCGCCTCGCGCGGTCACCCACCGCTCGACCCTGACGAAGGCTCCGAACATGGCCACGCTCAGCCCCATCGAGATCCAGCCCCACAGCGGCCAGCCGAGGTCGCGGCCGAGCACCAGCGGCACCACGAACAGCAGCACCGCCGCCGACAACGTGACCAGACCCCACGGGTCGAGCCCGGTCCGGCCGCCGCCCTCGTCGGTGGGCAACACCTTGAGCCCGGCCGCCAGCAGGATCGCGCTGATGGGCACCAGCACCAGGAACACGATGCGCCAACCCGCGCCGAAGCCCAGCAGGATCCCGCCGAACGCCTGGCCGACCACGATGCCGCCACTGATGGTCAGCGACCACATCCCGATCGCCCGCCCTCGTGCCGCGCCCTGGTAGTTCCGCTGGATCAGCGTTAGCACCTGCGGCATCATCAGCGCCGCGCCGGCGCCCTGGAGCAGGCGGAAGGCCACCAGCCAGCCGGTGGAGGGCGCCAGGCCCGCGGCCAGCGTGGTGGCCGTGAACACCGCCAGGCCGCCGAGGAAGGCCTTGCGATAGCCGAACAGGTCGCCGACCCTGGCTCCGGTGATCAGCAAGACGGCGTAGACAATGGTGTAGCCGGCCACGATCATCTGCAGGCCGGCGCCCGAGGAGTGCAGGTCGGCCTCGATGGTCGGGGTGGCCACGTTGACGATGTTGACGTTCAGGATGGCCAGGAACTGCCCCACGAGGATGATCGCAAGGAGCAGGCCGCTGGCTCTGGTCCCTCTCTGTGGGTTTGTGTCCACGGGAGAGGTGAAATCGGCGATTTGCGTCATACTGAGCAGTCTGCCGGGGTATCAGTACCAGTAACGAGAGCCCATTTATACTGGTACTAGCGGTAACTGGATAACGGGTGGCGATATGAGCGTGGCAACGGCCAAGCGTGCGGATTTGTCGGCGTTCCTGCGGACGCGTCGCGAGCGCATCACCCCTGAGATGGTCGATCTGGCGCCAGGCCCACGCCGGCGCACCCCTGGGCTGCGCCGCGAGGAGGTCGCGCAGCTGGCCGGGGTCGGCGTGACCTGGTACACGTGGCTGGAGCAGGGGCGGCCGATCAACGCCAGCACCCAGGTGCTCGACGCGATTGCGCGCACGCTGCGGCTCGACAGTGCCGAGCGGCAGCACCTTTACCGGCTGGCGGGGCATGCCGAGGATCCCGGCCTCGTGGACTCGGGGCACGTGACGCTCGAGCTCCAGGGCATACTCGACCGGCTCGGTGACCTGCCCGCCGTCGTCTCCAACGGCCGCTGCGACGCCCTGGCCTGGAACGACGCCTACGCCGCCCTGTTTCCCGAAGTCGTCAACGCAGCTGAGGGCGAGCGCAACTCGCTCTGGCAGACCTGCCTCAACCCCATGCTCTCCGCCATGCTGCTCAACCGCGATCAGGAGCTGGCGCGGGCGGTCGCCGTCTTCAGGAGCGCCTACAGCCGGCACGCGGACGACCCCTGCTGGCAGGACTTCGTCCGCCGGCTCAGCGCTGAGAGCGCCGAGTTCGCCCTGCTGTGGGCCAGGCAGGACGTGGCCGAGCCCGGGCCGAGGGTGAAGACGTTCAAGCACGTGGAGCTGGGCGAGCTGCGCTTCAGCACGACCAGCCTCGTGGCGGTCCCGGAGCTCCGGGTGATCGTGTACACGCCGATGGACGACGCGACCAGGTCCGCAATGAGCAAATTGATGGGGTCTGCCCTGTAATCTGCCGTGCATGGCATGCTCGATCCCTGAAAGTCAGGATTCGAGCGGAAATGGCGGCAGATGAGACTCCCCCGTGCCCTCCCGTTGTTCGCCGTCGTCGTCTCGCTTGCCGCCTGCTCATCGGCGCCTGAGCGGGAGTTGCAGAGCAAGCCGGTCGACCGGCAGGCGGCCGCCTCGCCGGAGGAGGAGCCGACGCCGGAGCGGCGGCCGTACACGATCTCTTTCGGCGGGGACGTGCACTTCGAAGGGATGTTGCGGCCCAGGTTGTCCAACCCGCGCACCGCGTTCGGGCCGATCGCGAGCGTGCTGCGTCAAGCCGACTTATCGATGGTGAACCTGGAGACCGCCATCACCACCGGGGGGACGCCCGCGCCTGGCAAGCAGTTCACGTTCCGTGCGCCCTCGACGGCGTTCACCGCGTTGAAGGCCGCGGGAGTGGACGTCGTGTCCATGGCGAACAACCACGGCATGGACTACATGGAGAGCGGGCTGGCCGACTCGCTGGTGGCGATCAAGCGCAGCAAGTATCCCGTGGTGGGGGTCGGGAAGAACGCGGCGGAGGCGTACAAGCCGTTCAGGAAGACCGTGAACGGGAACCGGGTCGCGATCATCGGGGCCACTCAGGTGCTGGACGCGGAGTTCATCCAGGCGTGGACGGCCACGGCCGACAAGGGCGGGCTGGCCTCGGCCAAGGACGAGGCGAGCCTGCTGAGGGCGGTGCGGCAGGCACGCAAGAACTCCGACACCGTGATCGTCCACCTGCACTGGGGCACCGAGATGCAGAAGTGCCCGAACCAGGCTCAGCTCTCGCTCGCCCCCAAGCTGGTCAAGGCCGGCGCGGACGTGATCGTCGGCGGACACGCGCACATCCTGCTGGGGTCCGGATATCTCGGTAAGGCGTACGTCAACTACGGCATGGGCAACTTCGTCTTCTACAACTCCAATCCGGCGACCACCGGCAGGACCGGGGTGTTGACGTTGACGATCAACGGGCGGAAGGTGCTGAAAGACCGCTGGACGCCGGCCACCATCCAGGGCGGTGTCCCGGTCCCGATGACCGGGTCCGCCAGGACCCAGGCGGTGGCGGACTGGAAGGCGCTGCGCTCCTGCACCGGGCTGGCCGCGCGGCCCTGACAGATCTATAATTGGACGTCCCGTCCAATAGGAGGTCGCGATGCGGTGGGTCGAGTCCGGTGACGTGCGGCTGGCGGTCTTCGAGGACGGCGACCCGGCTCACCCCACACTGCTGCTCCTGCACGGCTATCCGGACACGCATCGGGTCTGGGACGAGGTGGTCGCGCTGTTGCGCGACCGCTTCCACGTGGTGCGGTACGACGTGCGCGGGGCCGGGGCCTCCACCGAGCCGCTGGACCGCCGCGACTACGGGTTCGACCGGTTGATCGGCGATCTCTCCGCCGTGCTCGACGCCGTGGGGAAACCCCACGTGCATCTCGTCGGGCACGACTGGGGGTCCCTGCAGGGTTGGGAAGCGGTGGGACGGGCCGGGGTGCTGGAGCGGTTGGCCTCGTTCACCAGTGTCGGGGGGCCGGGATTGCGGCAGACGGCGCACTTCCTGCGGCACGGCAGGCGGCGCCAGGTCGCCGCGCAGATGGTCAGGTCCTGGTACATCGGTGGGTTCCTGGTCCCTGTGGTGCCTGAGCTCGTATGGAGCTCGATCCTGCCCCGGCTGATCGCGCAGGGCTTCGGCGACGGGGTCGCGGCGCGGGCCGGCCATCCCGCCGAGACACTGGTCAAGGACGGGCACAACGGGCTGTGGCTCTACCGGCGGAACATGCCTGACACGCTCGCGGACCCCGATCTCAGTCCGGCCGTCGGGGACATCCCCGTGCAGCTCATCGAGGCCACCCGCGACAGGTTCGTGACGCCGGCGCTGCTGGCCTCGACCGGGCAGTGGGTGCCCAGGCTGTGGCGTCGCGAGATCGCGGCGGGCCATTGGGTGCAGCGCAGCCATCCAGAACTCGTCGCCGGGATGATCGCCGAGTTCGCCGCCCACGTGGACGGTGCCCCCGCGTCCAGGGAATTGCGGCGGGCGCGGGCGGGCGCGCGGCGCGGGGCGTTCGGGGACCGGCTGGTGGTGGTCACCGGCGCGGGGTCGGGGATCGGGCTGGCCACGGCTCGGGCGTTCGCCGCCCATGGGGGCGAGGTGGTCTGCGCGGACATCGATGCCGACGCCGCCGCACGGGCCGCAAGCGGGATCGTCAAGGACCTCGGGGGCACGGCGTGGGCCAAGCAGGTAGATGTCGCGAATATCGATCAAATGGAGGACTTTTCTCGAAATATTCTTTCCCAATATGGGGTGCCGGACATTGTGGTCAACAATGCCGGGATCGCCGTGGCCGGGTCCATTCTCGATCACACGGTTGACGACTGGCGCAGAACGATCGACGTCAACCTCTGGGGAGTCGTGCACGGCTGCCGGCTGTTCGGGGCCGCCATGGTGGATCGCGGCCAGGGCGGGCACATCGTCAACGTCGCCTCCTTGGCCGCGTTCGCGCCGTCCAGGATGTTGCCCGCGTACTCGGTCTCGAAGGCGGCCGTGAAGATGCTCAGCGACTGCCTCAGGGCCGAACTCTCCGGGCACGGGATCGGCGTCAGCGCCATCTGCCCGGGCTTCGTGTCCACGCCCCTGGCACAGCACACCACATACGTGGGGCGGGACCTCCGCGAGGAGGCCGTGCGCGGGCTGGCGCGGCGCCGGTACCCGCCCGAGCGGGTGGCCGCCCACATCCTGCGGGCGGTGCACCGGAATCAGGCGGTCGTACCTGTCAACCTGGAAGGCAAAATAGGCTACGTCCTGTCCAGGATTTCGCCGCGGGTGATGCGCGGGCTGGCGCGGCTGAGTGGACCCACAAGAAATCCATAAATTTGCAAGTAACGATCGCCCGTAGGGGAGAAGATGAATCCGTGTCTTCGCCGCAGATGGATGACGATTGTGCCCAGCCCCAAACTCTGAGGCGGCAGCCCGCACAGCGCCGCAGTGCGCGGCGGGTCGAGCGCATGCTCGACGCCTGTGCCGAGCTGCTCGACGAGACCGGATACGAGGCCCTGTCCACCACCCGCATAGCCGAGCGGGCGGACGTGGCGATCGGGTCGGTCTACCAGTTCTTTCCCGACAAGCGGGCCATCACCCAAGAAGTCACCCGGCGCAACGTCGAGGAGTTCGTCCGCAGGGTGGACCGCCGGTTCCTGGAGGAGGACCATCGCGGCTGGTGGGAGGCGGTCGACGCGATCATCGACGAGTACGTCGACATGCACAGGACGGTCGCCGGCTTCAAGAGCCTGCACTTCGGTGACGCCGTCGACCTCAACATGCTCGACTCCGACTCCGACAACAACACGGTGATCGCGGGACGGCTGCGTGGGCTGTTCCTGAAGGAGTTCGGGCTGGCCGACAGCTCGGAGCTGGACCTGGCCGTCCTGGTGGCCGTCGAGGCCGGGGACGCCGTGCTGAAGCTGGCCTTCCGCCGCGACCCCGACGGCGCTCCCGAGATCATCGATGCCGCCAAGCAGCTGATCCGCGGCTTCCTGTCCCGTCAGCTGAAATCCTGGTCGCCACCGTCATAGGGCCTTGCCGCGGAAGTACGCCAGCGTCGCCAGGATCAGCACGATCGCGATGGCGAACGGCAGTTCCGCCGTGTTCGAGCCGAAGCTGATGCCGTGTTCGGCCAGGACCGAGGGCGGCAGGCCCTGGCGGGCGACCTCCGCCTCGGCCGCCGCCTGCGCGCCGGCGCCGTGGACGAGAACGACGTAGGTCCCGAGCAGGAACGGCACGGCGCTCAATAACTGCAGCGTCGCGGCAAGGACGACGCGGCGTGGGCGCTTGACCAGGGAGCAGATCATCCGGGCCGCAGTCGAGGTCCTGGACGCCGAGGGCGTGGAGGGGCTCAACATGCGGCGCCTCGGCACGTGGCTCGGCTCCGCCGCCACGGCGGTCTACTGGCACGTCAAGAGCAAGGATGAGCTCGTCGTGCTGGCCGCCGACGAGGTGTGGAGCGAGATCGAGCTACCCGACCCGGCCGGGGTGGGCTGGCGCGAGGCCGCCGCCGTAATGGCCCGCAACCTTCACGCGATGGTCGTCAGGCATCCGTGGCTGGTGACGGCCATGAGCCTGTACTCCATCTACGGCCAGGGCAAGGCCCACCACGACGACCACCTCATCGGGGTCTACGAGGCGGCCGGGTTCACCGGCCGGCAGGTGGACTGGGCGATGAACGTGGTGTTCGTCCTCGCCCTCGGCCAGGCGCTCGGCGAGGCGTCCGACGCCGCCTGGCGCCGGCGACTCCGCCGAGGTACGGGCCGATACGGCGTGGATCGCCGAGATCGCCGCGCAGTTCCCGAGGTTGCGGGCCCGCCTGGACGCCCTGGGCGACGACGGCCCGGAGGAGAGCTTCGAGTTCGGCCTTCAGACGGTCCTCGACGGCCTGGAGGCCCGGCTGGTCGCACCGTGAGCGTGGGCTCAGTCCTCGATGGCGTTCGCGACCTCCTTCAGCAGCCCTGGCAGCCAGTCCGGAATCTCAGAGTGCCCGTGCTTGTGATCACTGAGCGCGGTCGCCGGCACCTCCTGGAACCGGGGCGTGGAAGGCGTGCGCAGACACGGCGCGGGGAACGACACCGGGCGCGCGTCCCGGGCCTCACGGAGATCCAGCCTCGCCTCCAGTGCCCGCAGGTTACGTTCCGCGGCCTCGATGGCCTCCAGCCGGGCCGACAGATAGCCGGCCACACCCGGGATGAGAGCCGACAGTACGACCGTACAGGCCAGCGCGAAGGTCATCTGCTTGGACATGCCCATCACAGCCCCTTCCGCTCGCAAGGCGCAAAGCAACCGATATATGCCCCGCAACCTGCATAAACACGCGCAGTGTGAGCATGGTTGAACGAGACGTTACCGAATTTCGCACCGACCGGCCATGTGCATTGACCGGGCAAAGCCTCGGGTGGCTCGGTAGTCTCGCGGTGTGGCGCATGTGACCCGTGAGCACCTTGATCGTCTGCTTGACCAGGCCCTGCTGGCCGACGACCACAGTTCCCTGGCCAGTCGGCTCTACGACGTCGCGCTCGACTACTCGTCCGGCGACGTCTCCAGGGCGTCCATCCTGGTCCTCGCCGCCGAGGAATGGCGAGCGGCGGGCCAGCCTGCGCGCGCGATGGAGTGTTTCCAGCGCGCGGTCGAGGACGGCGGCGATGCGGGTTTCGACCCGCGTGCCGGAATCGCTGACACGCTCTTCGAGCTCGACAGGGCCGATGAGGCAAGGGAGGTCATCGAGACGATACGCGCTGAGGGCGGCGTGTCCACGGCGACCGCACACACGATCGCCGAGACGCTGGTGGCGTACGGGGATCTGCAGGGCGGTCTCGAGTGGGCCACGCAGGCCGCGCTGGGGTCCGACGAGAGCGATCCTGACCATGTGGCGGCGTTGCGTACGCGCTACCGGATCAGGGTCGATCTGGGACTCCCCGAGGACGAACTGGACGCACTCGTCCACTGACGCCGCGGCCGGCCTGCCGGCCAGGAGTCGGCGCGTGCGCGCCTGCCCTCGCGCACGCTGTCCATGCCACTATGCCCCTCGAAGGGACGCCTGCGCCCCAAGCGACAGATGTGACGTCCTGCCGGCTCCACCTCATTGGGGCGGGGGCCCTCTGGCGGGATGGTCCGAGTCGATGGGGGAGGCAGCCACCATCCTCCCGCCCAGCGCCTCTCGCACGCACATGGGAGTCGTGTCGGCGGACGCGGCGCTCGTCGGCGGTGGGCACCCCATCGGCACGTTCCGCTCCGCGCGACGGCTCCGCTCGTACACGGTGCGTCGCGCCGGGCCGAGGGGCATCCGGCTGCATACGGGGCCGTCCATATGGCATGGGGGCCGTCCAGATGGCGTACGGGTCGTCCGGGATGGCATGCGCGTCCGGGATGGCATGCGGGCCGTCCGGACGGCGCCGGGAACTCAGGCACGCCGGTGCCTCACTGGCCCGGCGGGTGGCATCCCCCGCCAACGCGCCGAGTGACCCGCAGCGGGTCCCAAGGGAGCGGCGGGCGTCCAGAGGCGGGTAGCCGCGACCGTCCGGCCGGTTGCGTGGGCGCGGCGTCGCCCGGGGGGCGATGGGCTGCGGGCACAAGCCGAAGGGGCACGTCCGAGGCTGGCGGGTGGGGCCGAAGGGGCCGCGGCTCTGGATGGACGCGGCCCCTTCGGCTAGGGGGCGCCGGGCGCGGCAGGCACGGTCCGCGCCCGGACGAGGTGGCTGGGAAGCCGCAGGTTCACCGCAGGGTGACGCCCTTGACCAGGCCCGCAAGGCCCTCCATCCCCGCGGCGCCGCCCGGCGGTATGGAGGTGTTCCCGAGACCAGGCATGGCCGTCGGCAGCACCTCGCCGATGAGCTTCGTCCCGATCGTGTGCATCGGCTTCTCCACGCCCTTCGGGTCGTGGGTGGTGACCGCCGGGGCCTTGGCGTGGTTCGGGCCGTGGCCGATCGCCGTCTCGTTCGGCACCCGTTCCATCAGTGCCGTACCAGGAAGAGGAAGAGGCGGCAGCGCGGGCACGTGAGCCGCGGTCGACCGGTCCTCCATCCCGGCCCGGCCCGTTCTCGTGGGAAGGAGTCCTGGCGAGCCGGAGGCCAGCGAGGGCATGTCCCAGGTCGCCACCATCCCGCCGAGGTCGGCCAGGCCGGGCGCCGGGTTCCCGGCCGCCAGGCCGGCAAGGCCGGCCAGCCTGGCCAGCTGCCCCGTGGCCACGCTGGGCTGGACCGCCTCCGGGGAGAGCGCCCCGGCGCCGGGAGTGCCGTCGTTCAGGTACGGCCCGCGGCCCTCACCGCAGTTCCGGTCGGACGCCGCCACGGCGCGCCCCTTGTCCCCGCAGGCGTTCGCCTGGGTGGCTGCCACGGCGAGCCAGGTGACGCCCGCGGCCAGGGTCGCCGCCGCGACGATGCTTCGGATCTTCTGGGCTGGCACCGCACGCCCCCTGATCGATTTCGGTGATCTGACGAACGCCGAACGTAGTCGCCGCAGAGGTGGCCCGAGTGGGGCTTGTCCGAAGAGTGGGCGGGACCTTACCAAGGAGGGGGCCCGATGACCGCGCCATGACACGCCGGAGCCCGGAGATCGCGGCTGGATCTCCGGGCTCTCTGTGGTCAGGCGGCTCGCTGGATGAGCAACTCGTCGTCGCCGAGATCGACGATGACCTTGTCGCCGTCCACGACGTCCCCTGACAGCACGGACTTGGCCAGCTTGTCGCCGATGGCGGACTGGACCAGGCGGCGCAGCGGGCGGGCGCCGTACAGCGGGTCGTAGCCGGTCATGGCCAGCCACTCGCGCGCCGCCGGCGTGACGTCCAGGATCAGCCTGCGGTCGGACAGGCGCCGCGCCAGGCGCTCGACCTGCAGATCGACGATCTGCGCCAGCTCCTCCGTCCCCAGTGCGTCGAAGAGGATCACGTCGTCGAGGCGGTTGAGGAACTCCGGCTTGAAGGAAGTGCGCACCGCCCCCATGACGGCCTCTCGCTTGGCGCCGTTCTCCAGTTTGGGGTCGATGAGGTACTGCGAGCCGATGTTGGAGGTGAGGATCAGGATCGTGTTGCGGAAGTCGACCGTGCGCCCCTGGCCGTCGGTCAGCCGCCCGTCGTCGAGCACCTGGAGGAGGATGTCGAATACCTCGGGGTGGGCCTTCTCGACCTCGTCGAGCAGCACGACGGTGTACGGGCGGCGCCGGACGGCCTCGGTGAGCTGGCCGCCCTCCTCATAGCCGACATAGCCGGGCGGCGCGCCGACGAGCCTGGCCACGCTGTGCTTCTCGGAGTATTCGCTCATGTCGATGCGGGTCATCGCCCGCTCGTCGTCGAACAGGAACTCCGCCAGCGCCTTGGCCAGCTCCGTCTTCCCCACACCTGTCGGGCCGAGGAAGACGAACGAGCCCGTCGGCCGATCGGGGTCCGCGATGCCGGCCCGGCTGCGCCGGACGGCATCGGAGACGGCCTGTACGGCCTGCTGCTGGCCGATGAGCCGTCTGCCCAGCTCCTCCTCCATCCGCAGCAGCTTGGCCGTCTCAGCCTCCAGGAGACGCCCTGCGGGGATGCCGGTCCACGACGAGATCACCTCGGCGATGTCGTCGGCGCCGACCTCCTCCTTGACCATGGCGTTGTCCGGCGGCGCGGCCTCGGAGGCGGCCTTCAGCGCCTGCTCCAGCCCCGGCACCTCGGCGTACATCAGGCGCGAGGCGGCCTCGAAGTCGCCGTCTCGCTGTGCCCGTTCGGCGGCGCCGCGAGCCTCGTCGAGTTGCTTCTTCAGCTCGCCGACCTTGTTGAGCCCGGCCTTCTCGTGCTCCCAGCGGCCGACGAGGGCATTGAGCTCCTCCTGGCGGTCGGCCAGCTCCCTGCGGAGCCGCTCGAGGCGCTGCACCGAGGCCTCGTCGGTCTCCTTCGACAGGGCCAGCTCTTCCATCTTCATGCGGTCGACGTTGCGCTGGAGCTGGTCGATCTCCACGGGACGGGAGTCGATCTCCATGCGCAGCCGCGAGGCGGCCTCGTCGACCAGGTCGATGGCCTTGTCGGGGAGGAAGCGGCTGGTGATGTAGCGGTCGGACAGCGCGGCGGCGGCCACCAGCGCGCTGTCGGCGATCTGCACCTGGTGGTGGGCCTCGTAGCGGCCCTTCAGCCCGCGCAGGATCGCGATCGTGTCCTCGACCGTGGGCTCGCCCACGTAGACCTGCTGGAAGCGGCGCTCCAGCGCCGGGTCCTTCTCGATGCGCTCGCGGTATTCGTCGAGCGTGGTCGCGCCGATCATGCGCAGCTCGCCTCGGGCCAGCATGGGCTTGAGCATGTTGCCCGCGTCCATCGCGCCCTCGGCCGCCCCCGCGCCGACCACGGTGTGCAGCTCGTCGATGAACGTCACGATCTGCCCGTTGCTCTCCTTGATCTCGGAGAGCACGGCCTTGAGCCGCTCTTCGAACTCGCCGCGGTATTTCGCCCCGGCCACCATCGCGCTCAGGTCCAGCGCGATGAGCCGCTTGTTGCGCAGCGACTCGGGCACGTCGCCGGCCACGATGCGCTGGGCCAGGCCCTCGACGACGGCGGTCTTGCCGACGCCGGGCTCGCCGATCAGCACCGGGTTGTTCTTGGTGCGGCGGCTGAGCACCTGGACCACGCGGCGGATCTCGCTGTCGCGGCCGATGACCGGGTCGAGCTTGCCGGCGCGGGCACTCTCGGTCAGGTCGACGCCGTACTTCTCCAGCGCCTGGTAGGTGTCCTCAGGGGTCTCGCTGGTGACGCGGGCGTGGCCGCGTACCTTCTCGAAAGCGTCGAGCAGCGCCTGCGGCGTCGCGCCCTGCGACTTGAGCAGCTCGGCCGTCTGGCCGCCGTCGGCGGCCAGGCCCACCAGCAGGTGCTCGGTGGAGACGTAGAGGTCCTCGAGGCGGTTGGCGTGCTGGGCGGCAGTGTTCATCACGGTGAGCAGCTGGCGCGAGCTCGACGGCGCCCCGACCGTCGCGCCCTGCGCCTTCGGCAGCGCCGCGAGCAGCTCCTCGGCCCGCGCCCGCAGTGTGCGCCAGTCGGCGCCGACGGCCTCGAGCAGCGGCACGGCGGTGCCGCCCGTCTGCGACAGCAGCGTGGTCAGCAGGTGAGCCGGTGCGATCTCCGGGTTGCCCTCAGCGGCAGCACGCCGCATGGCCCCCGAGAGCGCTTCCTGGCTCTTCTGGGTGAGCTTGTAGTCCATTCCTTCTAAGCCCCCGGTGGCAGTTCATAGCGGATCAACGCTCTGACCATCCGCATCTCGGCACGCAGACGGTGAACCTCCTCACGCAGCCGAAGAGATTCGTTCTCGAGCTCGAGGATCCGCTTGATGCCCGCGAGGTTGATGCCCTCCTCCTGGGAGAGCCGCTGCACCTCGCGGAGCTGGATGATGTCTCTTGTGGAGTAGAGGCGGCCCCGGCCCGCCGTGCGGCCAGGACTGACCAGCCCCAGCCTGTCGTACTGCCGCAGGGTCTGCGGGTGGAGCCCGGACAACTGCGCGGCCACCGAGATCACGTAGACGGGTGTGTCGTCTGACAGGTCGAAGTAATTGGCGTCCATCGGCTACTCGCTTCTGGCTCGCTGAATGAGATCAGCGCGCGGGTCCTCCCCCGCGGTCGCGGTGTTGAACTCGGTCAGGAGCTCGCGCGACTTGTCGTCGAGCGTCTTCGGCACGACCACTTCGACGGTGGCGAGCAGATCGCCCTTCGTGCCGTCCTTGCGGGTGACGCCCCTGCCGCGCACCCGGAACGTGCGCCCGTTGGGCGTGCCCGTGGGGATACGCAGCGTGACCGGCAGGCCCTTGAGGATCGGCACCTTGATCTCGGCGCCCAGCGCGGCCTCCGTGAACGTCACCGGCACCGTGACGGTCAGGTTGTCACCCGACCTGCCGAACACGGCGTGCGGCTTGACGTTGGTCTGGATGTAGAGGTCGCCGGCCGGGCCGCCGTTCTCGCCCGGGGCGCCCTTGCCCTTGAGCTTGACCCGCTGGCCGTCGGCCACGCCGGCGGGGATGCGGGCCTGGATGTTGCGGGTGCTCTTGGCCCGGCCGTTGCCCTCGCACACGGGGCAGGGGTCGTCCACGATCAGGCCGCGGCCCTTGCAGTCGCGGCAGGGCTCGGAGAAGGCGAAGTTGCCCAGGTTGCGGCTGGCCGCCCCGGTGCCCTCGCAGGTGGGGCAGACCCTGGGGGTCGTGCCCGCCTTGGCGCCGGTGCCGCTGCACGCGGTGCAGGCGGCCGAGCTGGTCAGCCTGAGCGACACCGTGGTGCCCTCGACGGCCTCGGTGAACGTCAGCGTGACCTCGGACTCGACGTCCTGGCCGCGTCGTGGCCTGGACGTCGTGGTGGTGCGGGTCGTGCCACCACGGTTGAACAGCCCGCCGAACAGGTCGCCGAGCCGCTCACCCGCGCCGCCGTGGCTCTGCTGTCCGGTCCCGCCGAACAGGTCACCGAAGTCGAACGGGAAGCCGCCACCGCCGGCCCGCTGGCCGCCCACCCCGGAGCCGAACAGCGTGCGCGCTTCGTCGTACTCCTTGCGGCGCTTGCTGTCGGACAGGACGTCGTAGGCCTCGGAGACCTCCTTGAACTTGGCCTCTTTGGTCGCGTCGCCCTGGTTGCTGTCGGGGTGGTATTGCCTGGCCAGCTTGCGGTAGGCCTTTTTGATCTCGTCTGCGGTGGCGGTCTTGGGCACACCAAGGACGGCGTAGTAGTCCTTCTCCAGGTAGTCCTTGGTGCTCATCTAGGGCCCTTCGTCCTCGTCCTTAGTTGTCTTCTTCGGATTGTGCGTCGCCGTTCGGCGCCGCGGGGGCGTCTTCGGGCTCGGCCACGGCCACCCGAGCCGGGCGGAGCACCCTGTCACCCATCCGGTATCCAGGCTGGAGCACCTCGATCGCGGTCGGCTCGATCACGTCCGGGGAGTAGCTGTGCATCAGCGCCTCGTGGACGGTCGGGTCGAACGGCTCGCCCTTCTGCCCGAAGGGGCTGAGGCCAAGCTTGGTGACGACCGCCTCCAGCGACTCCGCCACCTTCGCGAAGCCCCCGGTGAGCTCACCGTGGTCGCGGGCCCTGCCGATGTCGTCGAGCACGGGCAGGAGCTCCACCAGCGCACCCGCGACCGCCTGCTCCCTGACCGCGGCCCGGTCGCGCTCGACCCGCCTGCGGTAGTTCACGTATTCGGCCTGGAGCCGCTGCAGGTCGGCGGTCCGCTCGGCGAGCTGGGCGGCCAGCTCGCCGTCGGGGGAGGCCACAGCCGGCGCCTCGGCGAACGGCTGCCCGGCCGCCTGGTCGGCGGCGGCGGTCTCCCTGACCTGCCCCGTCTCCGGGTCGATCTTGCGCTTGTCGCGGATCACCGGCTCCTCATGCCCGTTTTCACGCGCCGGCATCACTTGTCCTTCTTCGGCTCGTCGTCGACGATCTCGGCCTCGACCACGTCCTCGTCGGCCTTCTGGCCGTCACCGGCGGAGGCGTCCTGCGGGGCGCCCTCGCCACCGGCCTGCTGGCCCTGGCTCGCGGCGTAGATCGCCGAACCCATCTTCTGGCTCACGGTGGCGAGCTTCTCCGCCGAGGTGCGGATGACGTCGGTGTCGGTGCCCTCCAGAGCCTTCTTCAGCTCGGCCAGGGCGTCGTTGACCTCGGTCTTGATGTCGCCGGGGACCTTGTCGTCGTTCTCGCGGAGGAACTTCTCCGTCTGGTAGGCCAGACCGTCCGCGTTGTTGCGGACCTCGGCCTCCTCGCGGCGCTTCTTGTCCTCCTCGGCGTACGACTCCGCCTCGCGCATCATGCGCTCGATGTCGTCCTTCGGCAGCGCGGAGCCGCCAGTGATCGTCATCGACTGCTCCTTGCCCGTGCCCAGGTCCTTGGCGCCGACGTTGACGATGCCGTTGGCGTCGATGTCGAAGGTGACCTCGATCTGCGGGATGCCGCGCGGCGCCGGCGCGATGCCGGTCAGCTCGAACGTGGCGAGCTTCTTGTTGTACGCGGCGATCTCGCGCTCGCCCTGGAAGACCTGGATCTGCACCGACGGCTGGTTGTCCTCGGCCGTGGTGAAGACCTCAGAGCGCTTCGTCGGGATCGTCGTGTTGCGCTCGATGATCTTGGTGAAGATCCCGCCCTTGGTCTCGATGCCCAGCGACAGCGGGGTCACGTCGAGCAGCAGGACGTCCTTGACCTCACCCTTGAGCACGCCGGCCTGCAGGGCGGCGCCGATGGCGACGACCTCGTCCGGGTTGACGCCCTTGTTGGGCTCCTTGCCGCCGGTCAGCTCCTTGACCAGCTCGGTCACGGCGGGCATGCGGGTCGAGCCGCCGACGAGCACCACGTGCGCGATGTCGGCGACCTTGATGCCGGCGTCCTTGATGACCTGGTGGAACGGGCCCTTGGTCCGCTCGAGCAGGTCGGCCGTCAGCCGCTGGAACTCGCTGCGCGTGAGCTTCTCGTCGAGGTGCAGCGGGCCCTCGGACGACGCCGTGATGTAGGGCAGGTTGATGTTGGTCTCGGACTGGCTGGACAGCTCGATCTTCGCCTTCTCGGCGGCCTCGCGCAGGCGCTGGAGCGCCATCTTGTCCTTGGCCAGGTCGACGCCGTGAGCGTTCTGGAAACGCTTGACGAGCTCGTCCACGACGCGCTGGTCCCAGTCGTCACCACCGAGGTGGTTGTCACCGGAGGTGGCCTTGACCTCGACGAAGCCGTGGCCGTCCTCCTGGCCGACGTCGAGCAGCGACACGTCGAAGGTGCCGCCACCGAGGTCGAAGACCAGGATGGTCTGGTCCTGCTCCTTGTCGAGCCCGTAGGCGAGGGCCGCCGCGGTCGGCTCGTTGATGATGCGGAGCACGTTGAGGCCCGCCACCGTGCCGGCCTCCTTGGTGGCCTGCCGCTGGGCGTCGTTGAAGTATGCCGGGACGGTGACCACCGCGTCGGTGATCTTCTCGCCCAGGTATGCCTCGGCGTCCTGCTTGAGCTTCTGCAGCACGAAGGCGCTGATCTGCTGCGGCGAGAACTTCTTGCCGTCGATCTCCTTGGACCAGTTGGTGCCCATCTCCCGCTTGACCGAGCGGATCGTCCGGTCCACATTGGTGACGGCCTGCCGCTTGGCGACCTCACCGACCAGGACCTCGCCGTTCTTCGCGAAGGCGACCACGGACGGCGTGGTCCGCGAGCCCTGCGCGTTGGCGATGACGGTGGGCTCACCGCCCTCGAGGATCGAGACGACGGAGTTGGTCGTCCCAAGGTCGATACCTACCGCACGTGCCATGAGTACGTCCTTGTAGTCAAAGTTGAGTCGGTCGGACTCAAGCTACGGATGCCTGTCGGCTTTGTCAAACGACTTGAGCCTACTCGACTCAACCCTCGTGAGTGCGGTCGCATTCCTGATTCTGCATGACAAGAGACCCCCGATGCGCTGGCACACGGGGGTCTCTTCGCGCGAATGGAGAGTCAGGTTTTGGCGCCGTCCACGATCTTGCGCTTGCCGAGTGCCTTCTTCAGCTTCACCGTCGTGGTCTTCTCGACCGCGATCATGATGCAGGACACGTTCCTGGCCTTGGGCGCGATGCCCTCGTACAGGGTGATCGTGACCCTCTTCCTGGTCTCCTTGACCTTGACCTTGTGCAGCACCGTGCACGGCGCTACGCCGGACGACCAGAAGAGCTGGATCTGCTTGCCCTTGGCGACCGGCTTGGCCTTGGTCCAGCGGACCTTGTGGACGTTGATGGCGTTGCCCGTCGGCTTGACCGGCTCCGGTCCCTTCGTGGGGGCGGTGGTGACCGGGCTCACGGCGACCGGGGCGTCGGGCGTGGAGGACGCGGCCTGCTTGGCGGGCGGCGCCGTGGCACAACTCGTCGCGAGCACCAGAGATCCGGCCAGAAGAGTCGCTTTCGTCATTGTGCGCATACTCATACGACGGACAAGGCCGACGCCCGGTTCAGCGCCATACCAGAGTTAGTGTGGTTCCCGTGCTCCGTCAGGCCCTGCTCGCCGTCTCCAAGAGCGAACGCGCCGAACGCGTCATCTCCTCCGCGCCGCTGACCAGGGACGTGGTCAGGCGCTACGTCGCCGACGACGTCGGCGCCGTGATCGACGAGCTGACCCGTAGTGGGCTGCTCGTCACGGTCGATCACCTCGGTGAGGAGGTGACGGATCCCGCGCAGGCCGGGAACACCGTCGGGGAATACCTGTCGCTGCTCGACCTGCTGCCCGCAGGCGCCGACGTGTCGGTCAAGCTCACGGCGCTCGGGCTGCGGCTGTCGGAGCAGCTCGCGCTCGACCACGCCGCCGCCATCTGCCGGGCCGCAGCGGCCAGGAACGTCACGGTGACGCTCGACGCCGAGGAGCACGACACGATCCCGGGGCTGCACTCCGTGCACACCGCGCTGTGCAGGGACCATCCGGACGTGGGCGTGGTGGTGCAGGCCTACCTGCCGGAGGCGGTGGAGCGCTGCGAGAAGCTCGGGGGCGCCCGGGTACGCCTGTGCAAGGGCGCCTACACCGCTCCCGGTGCCTACACCCGGCCCGCCGACATCGACCGCTCGTTCGTCCGCTGCCTGAAGGTCCTGATGGCCGGCACCGGCTACCCCATGGTCGCCACACACGACCCCAGGCTGGTGCGCATCGCCTCCACGCTGGCCGTGCTCTCCGGGCGCGACGTGACGGGCTTCGAATACCAGATGTTGTACGGGGTCCGCCCCGACGAGCAGGCCCGCCTGGCCGGCCTGGGCGCCCAGATGCGCGTCTACGTCCCGTACGGCTCCGACTGGTACGCCTACCTCATGCGCCGCCTCGCCGAGCGTCCCCGCAACCTGACCTTCTTCCTCAGGTCGCTGCTCTCCCGCCGATAGCCCGATCGCCGACGGGTTGCCGCCCCTGCGCCGGCACCCACCCGCAAGCGACCAACGGCGGGGTGTGAGTAGGCTGCCAGCGTGATTGCAATTCTGGGCACGGGCAAGATGGGCGAGGCCCTGCTGTCCGGTCTGCTGCGCGCGGGCTTCAAGCCGGGTGACATCATGGCGACCAGCCGCCGGGCCGAGCGGGCGCAGGCGTTGCGCGAGACGTACGGCGTGCGCACCGTCTCCAACTCCGAGGCGGCCAAGGCGGCCGACACGCTGATCCTGGCGGTCAAGCCGCAGGACATGGCCACGCTCCTGGCCGAGATAGCCCCCTACGTCCCCGCGGACCGCCTGGTGATCAGCGCGGCGGCCGGCATCACGACGTCGTTCGTCGAGCAGCGGCTGGGCGTCGACGTGCCCGTGGTGAGGGTGATGTCCAACACGCCCATCAGGTTCGACGAGGCGATGAGCGTGATCTCGGCGGGCGCGCACGCGGGGGAGGAGCACCTGAAGCTGACGGAAAACCTGCTCAAGCCCGTCGGCAAGGTGCTGCGCATCCCGGAGTCCCAGCAGGACGCCGCCACGGCGCTGTCCGGCAGCGGCCCCGCCTACTTCTTCTACCTGGTGGAGGCCATGGTGGACGCGGGCATCCTGCTCGGCATGCCGAGGGCCGCCGCGCTCGACATGGTCACCCAGTCCATCGTCGGCGCGGCCGTGATGTTGCGCGACTCGGGCGAGCACCCGGTCATCCTGCGCGAGGCCGTCACCTCGCCGGGCGGCACGACGATCGCCGCGATCGCCGAGCTGGAGCGGCACAGCGTGCGTGCGGCGTTCCTGGCCGCCATCGAGGCCGCCCGCGACCGCGGCCGCCAGCTCGCCTCCGGCTGAGAGGCTGAGGGGTTGCTGAGAGCTCGCTGAGAGCCGGTCGGCGGCCCGAGGGCACCGGCTCATACGATGTCTCGGGTGACGTTACGTCGCGGCGTCGCGCCGCTGCTCGTCCTCTTAGCACTGACCGGCTGCACGTCCGAGGAGCCGTCGAGCGTCCAGGTCGGGGACGTCAGGCGTGCCCCGGTCACCGAGGTCGTCGAAGCTCCCGCCACGGTGGGCGCGCGGGCCTCGGCGACGCTACGGTCCCCCGCCCAGGGCACGATCGCCAAGCTGTACGTCCGCGAGGGCGACCGCGTCCGCAAAGGCGACATCCTGGCCAAGATCCGCTCGCCCCAGGCTCAGAGCCAGCTCGAACAGGCCCGCCAGGCCTCCAAGATGGCCGCCCCGGCGGGCGTCGCCATGCCGAGCGTGCGCCTGCCGTCGCTCGACACCAGGGCGTTCGACCGCAAGGTGGCCGCGCACTTCGCCAAGGCCCGCAAGGAGGCGAAGAAGGTCGAGGACGCCAGGGCACGCAAGCGACTGCTCCAGGCCATCGACCTGGCCCAGGACCAGCACAAGGCGCAGACCAAGGCCCTGGCCACGATCACCGCCCAGCTCAACCGCTCGATCAACGGCGTCCTGTCCGGCGTGACCAGCGGCCTGTCGAGCTCCATGGCCTCGCTCCAGGCCGCCTCGAAGTCCCAGGCCAAGGCCGCGGTCAAGGCGGCGGAGAGCACCGTCAAGTCGCTCACGATCAAGGCGCCGTTCGGCGGGGTCGTCACGCTGGGCCGCGTGTCGGGCGGCGGTGGAGGAGGCGGCGTCGAGAGCCTGCTCGGCCAGCTCCCCAGCGGGGGCGGGCAGCAGTTGCCGTCCCTTCCCTCGGGAGGCTCATCGGGCGGGACTCCGGTGGCGACGGGGGTGCCCGTCTCGGTGGGCGACACGATCGCCACCGTCACCGACGTCTCCACGCTCCTGCTGGACGCCGACGTCGATGAGACGGACGTGTTGCTGGTCAAGAAGGGCGTGAAGGCCGCGGTCGAGCTGGACGCGGTCCCCGGGGGCACGTACACGGCCGTTGTCACCGGCATCGGCGTCACCCCCAAGGAGGGCACCACGGGCGGCGTCAGCTATCCGGTACGGCTCACGCTCGGCGCCGGGACGTTCGACGACGGCTCGGAAGCGCCCACCCCCAAACCGGGTATGAGCGCGGTCACCCGGCTGACCGTGCGCGAGTCGCCGTCCGCGGTCTCGGCCCCTGCCTCTGCCATCGTCTCCAGCGGGCGCGAGAGCGTCGTCTGGGTGATCAGGAACGGCGTCGCCGAGCGGCGCGTGGTCAAGCTCGGCGCGCAGGGCGATGCGGTGGTCGAGGTGCTGAGCGGGCTGTCGGTGGGTGATCGGATCGTGGTCAAGGGGGCTGACTCCGTACGGCAAGGGCAGCCCCTGCCATGACGCCGGCCATCGAGGGCGTGGACCTCACCAGGCGTTACGAGCTCGACGGCGTGGCCGTGGAGGCGCTGCGCGGCGTCTCGCTGACGATCGGGCAGGGCGAGTTCGCCGCGATCCTGGGCCCGTCGGGCTCCGGCAAGTCCACGCTCATGCACCTGCTCGGCTGCCTGGACCGACCCACCTCGGGGACGCTCATGATCAACGGAGTGGAGATGTCGGGTTTATCGGACATCGCCCTGGCGGACCTGCGCAACAAGACGATCGGCTTCGTCTTCCAGTCCTTCCACCTGCTTGGCCGGACCACCGCGCTGGACAACGTGGCGCTGCCGCTGGTCTACCGGGGCGTCGGCAGGTCCGAGCGGCGGGCCAGGGCCAAGGCGGCGCTGGAGTCCGTCGGGCTCGGGCACCGCATGGGGCACCGGCCGTCGCAGATGTCCGGTGGCGAGCAGCAACGCGTCGCCATCGCCAGGGCGCTGGTCGGCGAGCCCAAGGTGCTGCTGGCAGACGAGCCCACCGGCAACCTCGACACCGCCAACGGCGCGGAGGTGATGGGCATCCTCGACCGGCTCAACAGCGACCGGGGCGTGGCCGTGGTGCTGGTCACGCACGAGCCCGAAGTCGCCGCCCACGCCCGTCGGCAGATCCACGTACGGGATGGCTTGATCGAGAAGGACACCTCGTGAGGACGGGCGAGGCCTTGGCCATGGCCTTGGAGGCGCTGCGGGTCAACCGGCTTCGTAGCGTGCTGACGATGCTCGGCGTCATCATCGGCGTGCTCGCCGTGGTGATCCTCGTGGCCATCGGCACCGGCGCCAAGGACGAGATCGAGAAGCAGATCTCCGGCCTCGGCAGCAACATCATCCTGGTGGTCCCCGGGCGCATCAGCCTGGGCGCGGCGCCGACGCAGAGCAAGCTGAACCTGGCCGACGTGGCGTACGTGCGGCGCGTGGTCGGAGACCCGTCGAAGGTGACGGTCTCGCTGCAGTCGGGCGAGACCGTGCGCGTGGGCCGGACGGAGGCTTTCGTCACGGTGGTCGGCACCGACCAGAACCTGGTCAACATCTTCGAGCGGCCGCTCGAGAAGGGCCGCCCGCTGAGCGAGACCGACGTCGACACCCGCCGCAGGGTGGCGGTGCTCGGCTCGGAGGTGGCCGACCGCATGTTCGGCGACCTCGACCCGATCGGGCGGCAGGTGACGATCTCCGGGGCCAGGTTCCGGGTGGTGGGGGTGTACGCCGAGGTCGGGCAGACGTTCGGGCTCTCCCGCGACCAGGAGATCCACATCCCGGTGACCACCGCGCAGCGGCTGTTCGGGCTCGAGCGGATCAACGGGATGGCGGTCGGCGCCTCCGGGCCCGATGAGATCGACCCGCTGTCGGACAAGGTGACGGCC
This sequence comes from Nonomuraea sp. 3N208, assembly GCF_052245935.1. NCBI lineage: Bacteria > Bacillati > Actinomycetota > Actinomycetes > Streptosporangiales > Streptosporangiaceae > Nonomuraea > Nonomuraea sp. 3N208. Next base: position 81,625 of record NZ_JBQQBR010000038.1, read on the forward strand.
GCGCTGCGGGCCCGCTATCCGGGCGAGCAGTTCTCCGCCGTCACGCAGACCGCGCTGCTCGGCACGATCGGCAGCGTGCTGGGCATGCTCACCGGCGTGCTGGCCGCCATCGCGGGCATCTCGCTGCTGGTCGGCGGGGTGGGCGTGTCGAACATCATGCTCGTCAGCGTGCGCGAGCGCACCCGCGAGATCGGGCTGCGCAAGGCGCTGGGGGCCAGGCAACGCGACATCCTGGCCCAGTTCCTCATCGAGGCGGTGTTGCTGACCACGATCGGCGGCCTCATCGGGATCCTGCTCGGGGTCGGTGGCTCGCTGGCCATCGCCGCCTTCACGGAGGTGCCGGCGTCGATCACGTGGTGGTCGATCGCGCTGGCCTTCGGCGTGTCGGCGGCGGTCGGGGTGTTCTTCGGCGTGGCGCCGGCGCGGAGGGCGGGCAGGCTGGACCCCGTCATCGCACTCCGCGCCGAGTAGCCGAGCAGCGGGGCTCAGGCGTCGCGGCGTTGCATCAGCACCGCACCCGCGATCACGGCGACCACGACCCACACCGCGTAGACGCCAAATCCGCTCCACGGGCCCAGCGTGCCGTTGTCCTGGTTGGTGACGACCAGCAGGCCCGCGTTGGTGGTGAAGTATTCGGCCACGGTCTTGCCCCACTGCCCCGGTAGCTGGTTCGCCACCGTGGGCAGCACCAGCATCAGCGCGATGGCCGACACGAGCGCACCCGGCGTGTGCCTGATGAGCGTGCCGAGGCCGAGTCCGAACACGCCGCACGCGGTGAGGTAGAGAGTCGCCCCGAGCACGGCCCGCGCCACATCGCCCATCTCGACCGACGGTGGTTGGGAGATGGCCAGGCCGATGCCGATCGCGGCGGCCGACGCGACGGCGGAGACGATCAGCGATGTCACGGTGAAGATCACGAACTTGCCGGTCAGCAGGCTCATGCGCTTGGGCACGGCCATCAGCGACGTGCGGATGCCGCCCGTGCGGTATTCGCTGGAGATCACCAGCACGCCGAGCGTGGCCATGGACAGTTGCGCGAACATGATGCCGAGCAGGCTGATCATGATCGCCTCGTCGCCGGAGGGCGGCCCGCCGGGATTGTTCTTGGAGGCGGCGGTGACGAGCGCGGCCAGGCCCGCCATCAGCACGACCGTGACGGCCAGCGTCCACACCGTCGAGCGCACCGAGCGGATCTTGGTCCATTCGGACCTGAGGATGTCGATCATGACGAGAACTCCAGGCTGTCCTTGGTGAGCTCCATGTAGGCGGCTTCGAGCGAGGGCTGCACGTACGTCAGCTCCTCCAGCGGGATGCCGGCGCGCGCCGCGAGCGTGCCGATCTCGAGCGGGCTCATCGCGGTCACCCGCAGGTGGTCGGGATGCAGCTCGCCCACCTTGATGAGCTCGGCCACCTCGGCCAGCCGGGGCGAGCGCACCCGTACGTACCCCTGCGAGCTGCGCCCGATGAACTCCTCCACGCTCGTGTCGGCGATGAGCTTGCCCTTGCCGATCACGATCAGGTGGTCGGCGGTCTGCGCCATCTCGCTCATGAGGTGGCTGGAGACGAACACCGTCCGCCCCTCCGCCGCCAGCTTGCGCATGAGCGTGCGGATCCACAGGATGCCGTCCGGGTCGAGCCCGTTGACGGGCTCGTCGAAGAGCAGGATCTCCGGGTCGCCGAGCAGCGCCGCGGCGATGCCCAGCCGCTGCGACATGCCCAGCGAGAATCCGCCGACCCGCCGCTTGGCCACCTCCGCCAGCCCCACCGTCTCCAGCACCTCGGTCACCCGGCTCGCCGGGATGCCGTTGCTCTGGGCGATGGCCAGCAGGTGGTTGCGTGCGCTGCGCCCGCCGTGCACGGCCTTGGCGTCCAGCAGGGCGCCCACCTTGTGTAAGGGGTGCCGCAGCTCGTGGTAGGGCCGCCCGTCCACGAGCACGGAGCCGCCGGAAGGCCGGTCGAGGCCCAGGATCATCCGCATGGTCGTGGACTTGCCTGCCCCGTTGGGCCCGAGGAAGCCGGTCACCTGACCGGGCTCGACGTCGAACGACAGGTCCGCCACCGCGACGGTGCCGCCGTAGCGTTTGCTCAGGTTCGTTGCTCGAATCTCGGTCATGATCCCAGGGTGCCGTCGCGGGCGGCCGGTTTCGTCCTGCCCCGGGACTGTTCTCGACGGAGGTCTCTAGGACTCTGGTCCTACTCTCCAGGGTGGATCAACGCCGCCTCGTAGGCGACGATCACTGCCTGCGCCCGGTCCCTGACACCGATCTTGGCGAACAGGCTCGTCACGTGGTTCTTCACGGTCGACGGGGAGACGGACAGGTCGGCGGCGATCTCCGGGTTCGACCGGCCGCGGGCGATCAGGACGAGGACCTCCCGCTCCCTATCTGTCAGCCCGGCCAGCCGGGCAGGCACCGCCCGCGGCCGGGAGGCGCGGACGAACGTGCCGATCAGCCTGGTGAGCAGGCGCGGCGCGACGGCCGACTCGCCGCGGTGCACAACGCGCACGCCCTCGATCAGCTCTTCGGGGGAGACGTCCTTGGGCAGGAACCCGTCCGCGCCCGCCCTGAGCGCCGCGACCACGTTCTCGTCCAGGTCGAACGTGCTCAGCGCGAGCACCCGCACCTCCGGTAGCTCCGTGGTGATCAGCTCGGTCGCGCGGACCCCGTCCAGGGTCGGCATGTGCAGGTCCATGAGCACCACGTGGGGTGAGAGCCGCCTGCTCAAGTCCACTGCCTCCGCGCCGTCGGCGGCCTCGCCGACCACGCTCAGGTCGGGCTGGGCGTCCAGCATGAGCCTGAAGCCCTTGCGCACGAGCTCGTGGTCGTCGGCAAGCAGGACTCTGATCGGCTCTCCATGGATCATGCTCTCTCCAGGGGGATACGGGCGTGCACTCGGAACCCGCCTTCGGGGCGTGGGCCCGTGGACAGCTGGCCGCCGCATAATGCCACCCGCTCGGCCATGCCGCCGAGCCCGAATCCCGGCGCGCCGTCGGCCTTCGCCAGGCCGTCGTCGATCACCTCGACCTCCACCGCCGCCGGCTCGTACGCCAGTCGCACGCTGGCTCTGGCGCTCACCGCGTGCTTGCGCGTGTTCGTCAGCGCCTCCTGCACGATGCGGTAGACGGCGTGGTCCACGGCGGCGGGCAGTTCGACGGGCTCGCCCGTCACGGTCAGACTCGCGGGCAGCCCCGCCGACTTCGCCTCCTTGATCAGCGTCGGCAGCCGCTCCGCGCCCACCCCCGTCGCGGCGTCTGGGCCGTCCCCGCCGTCGGCCCTCAGCACGTCCAGCAGGCGGCGCATCTCCGACATCGCCTGGCGGGCGGTCTGCTCGGCGCTCTCCAGCGCGTTCCTGGTGACCTCCTGCTCGGGCGGGAGCGTGGCCCGCGCGCCGCCCACCAGGGCGTTGATGACGGTGATGTGGTGGGCGACCACGTCATGCAGCTCTCTGGCGATGCGCCGCCGCTCGGCGCGTACGGCGGCGTCGGCGGCCTCGCGCCTGCTGCGCTGGTTGAGCTCGGTTCTGAGGCGGACGAGCTGCCCGATGCCCACAGAAACGCCGATGGAGAACAGGGCGCCGATCCAGTTGCCCCGTCCGGGCCAGTAGATCTCCATCGTCGACGCGTATACGGCGTAACCGGCCACTGCGGTCAGCACGGTCGCGCGGCCGGCGGTGTAGCGGCCCACGCTGTAGAACGCGATGGCGGAGGGGACGTTGGCGATTTGGACGAGGTGCGTCGCGAAGCCCACGACGTCCAGGGCGGTCACCAGTGCGGTGGTCAGGATCGGCCGGTTACGCCGCATGAGGAGGAGCAGGGCGCCTGCCAGGTAGTGCGCTGCGCTGAGCGGCGTCTCCACCTCGCCCCGGGGGACCATGGAAATGATCGCAAGAGCCGCCGGGAGGGAGATCAGGATCACCAGGGTGGTGTCGAAGACCCGGGGTCGTCGGAAGAAACGCACGATCTTCGTGAGGGTTCGTGCCACGCGCACGTTTAGACCCTAATTCACCCGGGCTACAACGAGCCGTCTGCGCTGCGGTAACGTCGGCGAAAAGCTGAAGCAGCACGTGGAGGGTTGGGCATGAGCCGGTCGGCACGGGTGATCTGGGACGACGCTCTCACCTCCTACAACTTCGGCCCCAGCCATCCGCTCGCCCCCGTGCGCGTGGAGCTCACCATGGCGCTCGCCCGCTCGCTCGGTGTCCTGGACAAGGTCGAGATGGCGGGCTGCGCTCCCGCGAGCGACGACGAGCTGTCCATGGTTCACGATCGCGGCTACATCGAGTCCGTCAAGCGCGTGTCCGCCTCGGGCGTGCCCGATCTCGGCTGCGGGCTCGGCACGCCCGACAACCCCGCGTTCGCGGGCGTGCACGAGGCCTCCGCACTGATCGCCGGCGCCTCCCTGGCCGCCGCCCGCTCGGTCTGGGAGGGCGCGGCGGAGCACGCCGTCAACATCGCCGGCGGGCTGCACCACGCCATGCCGGCCGTGGCCAGCGGCTTCTGCGTCTACAACGACCCCGCGCTGGCCATCGCGTGGTTGCTGGCCCAGGGGGTGGGCAAGATCGCGTACGTGGACGTGGACGTCCACCATGGCGACGGCGTGCAGGCGATGTTCTACGACGACCCGCGGGTCCTGACGATCAGCCTGCACGAGAGCCCGCGCACGTTGTTCCCCGGCACCGGGTTCCCCGAAGAGACCGGCGCCGACGGCACGGCCGTCAACGTGGCGCTGCCCGCGGGGTGCGGCGACGCCGGCTGGCTGCGCGCCTTTCACGCCGTGGTGCCGCCGCTGCTGCACGAGTTCAAGCCCGACATCCTGGTGACCCAGCACGGCTGCGACAGCCACGCGCTCGACCCGCTCGCCAACCTGATGCTGAGCGTGGACGGCCAGCGAGCCGCGTACGCCGCCCTGCACCGCCTGGCCCACGAGACGGCCGGCGGGCTGTGGATCGCCACAGGAGGCGGCGGATACGAGCTGGTCCAGGTCGTGCCGCGGGCGTGGACGCATCTCATCGCCGAGCTCGCCGGGCACCCCCTCGATCCGGCCACGCCGACCAGCGAGGAGTGGCGCAGGTTCGTCAGGGAGCGTACGGGCGAGACCCCGCCGTTGACCATGACAGATGGTCGAAACCCGGAATTTCACGACCTATCTGGTGGTTATGACCCAGCGGACCCCATTGACCGTGCGGTCATGGCGACGCGAAACGCGGTGTTCCCCCTGCACGGCCTCGACCCGATCCCCTAGCGAGGAAAAGCTGTGCTGAGCCGCGACCAACTCCGCGAGCACCTCGTCCAAAGCCGCATCGCCGGCGACGTCGCGACCCCCCGCGAGAACAACCTCGACCACTACAGCTCGCTGGCCAACGGCGACGACTACTACCGGCTGGGCCTGACGTTCGACCAGCCGTGGTCCTACCGCGACATTCTGGCGCTCATGGCCAAGTCCGCCGGCGTGGTCGCCGACCCTGGGCACCGCTGGGGCCAGGACACCATCGATCCCGACCTGACGATCGACGCGATCGACGCCATGGCCGAGCGGATCGCGGCGGTGTTGTCGCGGCCGAGCCCGCGCGTGCTCTTCGCCACCGGACACCCGACCGGGTTGCTCGCCATCCACCTGCCGCTGGCCGCGTTGTGCGCCGGGCGCGGCGCGGTGCTGCTGACGCCGGCAGAAGGATGGGCGTACGCCGGGTCGGCCTTCGGCCGCCCTCGCCGCATCCGCTACCTGCAGGATGTCGCGATGCTCGACGACAAGGGCGGCTTCGTGCACTCCCACGACGCCGCGCCGATGCGGCACATGATCGGCGAGCTCGACGGGGAGTTGCCGGACCTGGTGATCGCCGACCACGGCTGGGCGGGCGCGGCCGGTGAGGCGGGCGTGCCGACGGTGGCGTTCGCCGACTCCAACGACCCCGGACTGTTCGTCGGGGAGGCGGAAGGCAAGATTGACGTGGTCGTGCCACTTGATGACAATGTGCTACCGCGATATTACGCTCCGCTGACCGACAGACTGGTCACTCAGGTCTCACGAGCCCTTTGAGACGAATTCGGCCCTCCCGATACCGTCTTTTCGCGCCTGCATTCCAAGAGGCTCGCTGTCCCTTTGCCAACTTTTGATGAGGCTCCGGCGACTCTTATGTGTGGCAACTTGGACAGTTCCAACGTCCGAGTCAGGTGCTCGGCTCGGGTGCTGGCCAGCGTTTTTGCTGGTTCGGCTGACAGGTGGCTCCGCCCAGAGAGAAAATAGGGGGTTTGCCGACTCGGAGTCCCGACTTACGCTGACGGCAGTACACGTGCGTGAGCAATGGCACCAGTGGGGATAACCCGGAAACCACGTGCGGAAGAGGCGTCCGATGGGTGCAGGCGAGAGACCTCTCAGTGAGGTTAAGTTCCTGACCGTCGCAGAAGTGGCGACGGTCATGAGGGTGTCCAAGATGACGGTGTACCGGCTCGTACACTCCGGCGAGCTCCCGGCCATCAGGGTAGGCCGGTCGTTCAGAGTGCCCGAGCAGGCGGTACACGACTATCTACGGGAGGCCTACATCGAGGCAGGTTGACGTAGCGACGTGAATGGTCACGCCGTGAGTGCTGTCGCGGGAGAGGCCCGGCCGCGGCGAGAGACACGACCGGGCTCTCACCCCCCCGAGGGGCGATCTACCGTGGATCGCCGGTAGTCTGTGAGCCGGTGTGCGCTCGCACTCCGATCAGACTTGCTACCAGCACCTGGGGGTCCCGTGGGCTCTGTTATCAAGAAGCGCCGCAAGCGGATGGCCAAGAAGAAGCACCGCAAGCTGCTCAAGAAGACGCGCATCCAGCGGCGTAACAAGAAGTAACGAACGCAGCTGCGAGGCGCTGATGACCCACACCGTGCTCGTCACCGGGGTCTCGCGCCACATCGGCGCCCGGGTGGCGAGCGTTCTGGCAGCGGACCCGGACATCAGCCGTGTCATAGGAGTCGACACCGTGCCGCCCCCCTCGTTGACGCGGGACGGCGGCATCTCCCTCGGCCGGACGGAGTTCGTCCGGGTCGATCTGCGTAGCCCCGACATCGCTCAGGTGATCGCGGCCGCGGACATCGACACCGTTGTGCACATGAGCCTGGTCAGCGCTCCCTCGCGGAGCGGAGACAGGGCTGCCATGAAAGAGCACAACGTCATCGGCACCATGCAGCTGCTCGGCGCCTGCCAGCGGTCGGCGACCGTGCGGAAAGTGGTGGTCCGCTCCACCACTGCCGTCTACGGCTCGTCGCCGCGGGATCCGGCGGTGTTCACGGAGGACCTGGAGCCGCACGACGGCCCCAGCCACGGCTACGCCAAAGACGCTGCCGAAGTCGAAGGCTACGTACGCGGTTTCGCCCGGCGCCGTCCCGACGTGACGGTGTCGCTGCTGCGCTTCGCCAACTTCATGGGTCCAGGCGTCGACTCGCCGCTGACGCGTTACTTCACCCAGCCGGTGTTGCCGACCGTGTTCGGCTTCGACCCGCGGCTGCAGTTCATCCACGAGGACGACGCGGTCGAGGTGCTGCACCGGATGGCGACCGAGGATCACCCCGGCACGTTCAACGTGGCCGGGGCCGGCGTGCTGCTGCTGTCGCAGTGCGCCAGGCGGGCGGGGCGGCTGTCGATGCCACTGCTCTCGCCCGCGTTCAAGCTGCTGGGCAACACCGCGCGCAGGGTCGGGCTGGTCGAATACTCGCCCGAGCAGCTCAGGCTGATGAGCTATGGCCGCGCCGTCGACACCTCCAGGCTGGAGGCCGAGCTCGGCTGGAAGCCCAAGTTCACGACCGGGGCGGCCTACGACGACTTCCTGCGTTCGCGTGGCCTGCACCCGTTCGGAGGTGTGCCGAGTTGAGCATTCCCAGCGAAGAGGGCGACGCCCGCGTGATCCCGATCAGCGCCGCGCCGTCCTTCGGGCAGCCGGATCCGGAGTCCCTGGCCAAGCTCCTGGCCTTCGTACGCAGGCGGGTCAGCGGCGACTACGAGGTCGACGAGTTCGGCTACGACGCCGAGCTGACCGACAAGGTCTTCCTCGAGCTGGTCCGGCCTCTCTACAACCACTGGTTCAGGGTCGAGACGGTCCAGCTCAAGAACGTGCCCGAGGAGGGCGGCGCGCTGATCGTCGCCAACCACTCCGGCACGCTGCCGCTCGACGCGCTGATGCTCCAGGTGGCCATGCACGACGACGTGGGCAGGCCGCTGCGGCTGCTCGGCGCCGATCTGGTCTACCAGCTGCCGATGCTCAGCCACGTGGCCCGCAAGACCGGCCACACGCTGGCCTGCCGCGAGGACGCCGACCGGCTGCTGCGCAAGGGCGAGCTGGTCGGGGTGTTCCCCGAGGGCTTCAAGGGGGTCGGCAAGCCGTTCTCCGAGCGCTACAAGCTGCAGCGGTTCGGCCGCGGCGGGTTCGTGGCGTCGGCCATCCGCGCCGGGGTGCCGATCATGCCCACCGCGATCGTGGGCGCCGAGGAGATCTACCCGAAGATCGGCGATCTGAAGTTCCTGGCCAGGACGCTCGGCCTGCCCTACCTGCCGATCACGCCGTTCTTCCCGCTGCTCGGGCTGCTCGGACTGGTTCCGCTGCCGTCCAAGTGGATGATCGAGTTCGGCGAGCCGATCCGCACCGACGAATACGAGCCGTCGGCGGCCGATGATCCGATGCTGGTGTTCAACATCACCGACCACGTACGCGAGGTGATCCAGCAGATGCTCAACGAGCTGCGGCTGCGCAGGGGCCACGCCTTCCCGCCGTTCTTGTAGCCCCTGCAACCCGTGGGGTGTCCGCGGTGTTCCTTCGAGCGATTTGCCGTGACATCGAAGGGACAACCCCATGGATCTGGAGCTTTCCGGCCGCGTCGCCGTCGTCACCGGTGCGTCCAAGGGCATCGGCCTCGCCGTCGCCCGCACCCTGGCCGACGAGGGCGCGCACGTGGTCGCCGCCTCCCGTACGCCGGTCGACGCCAAAGCGACGCACGTCGCGGTCGACCTCATGGACCCGCAGGCACCGGCGCGGGTCATCGCGCGAGCGGTGGAGGAGTTCGGGGCCGTGGACATCCTCGTCAACAACGCCGGCGGGCCGCCGCCCGGGGTGACGTTGCCGCGGGTCGGGTTCATGACGCCGGGAGACGCGGACTGGCAGGCGATGTTCGAGTTCAACCTGTTCTCGGCCGTACGCATGATTCGCGCCGCCGTGCCCGTCATGATCGAGCGGGGCGGAGGCTCGATCATCAACATCTCCAGCGGCTCGGCTCGGCAGCCCGGGGCCATGAACGTCGACTACGGCGCGGCCAAGGCGGCGCTCAACCACATCGGCAAGGCCGTGTCGGAGGAGTTCGGCGCGCAGGGCATCCGGGTCAACACGATCGCGCCGGGGCCGGTGCTCACCGACTGGTGGACCAAGGACGGCGGGGCCGCCGAGGTCATCGGGGGCATGGCCGGGGTCTCCAAAGAGGACGTAGTCGCCCGGGTCGCCCCTGACATGATGAAACTGGTCACCGGGCGTCTGGTGCATCCGCAGGAGATCGCGGACATGGTCGCCCTGCTGGCCTCGCCCCGCTCGGCCAGCACGACCGGCGCCGAGTTCGCCGTCGACGGAGGCTTCTTGAAGGAGCTGTGAACCCTTGTGGCGGGTTGTGGCAAGACATCGGTGACCCATCCCCCTACAGAAGGGCGGAGATGATCCTGCAACCCGCCACCCGGGGTGCGGACTCGGAGCTCGTATGCGCCTCGTGGACCGATCCCGAGATGTTCGCTGAGTTATTCGACCGCTACTCCGCCATGCTCTACCGGTACGTCTCCAAACGGCTCGGCCCGGAGCCCGCGGAAGACCTCGTCGGCGAGACGTTCCTGGTCGCCTTCTCCCGCAGGGAGAGCTATGACCTGGCGTACGAGGACGCCCGGCCGTGGCTCTTCGGCATCCTCACCAAGCTCATCTCCCGGCACCACCGCAAGGAGGCCACCCGCTACCGCGCCCTCCTGCGTGCCCCTGTCGACTCCGACATCGAGTCGCCCGCCGATCGGGTGGCCGCCGGTGTGACCGCACAGGCCGTACGCGCCGAGCTGGCGGGCGCCCTGGCCGCCCTGCCCGCCAAGGACCGCGACGTCCTGCTGCTGATCGCCTGGGGCGATCTCACGTATGAGGAGGTCGCGCAGGCGCTCGGCATCCCCATCGGAACCGTGCGCTCCCGCCTCAACAGGGGCAGGCGGAAGGTACGTGCCGCGCTCGGCGACGCCAACCCCATGGAGGAGGAGTGATGGACGACCTGAAGCTGCTCCGCGACCTCGGCGGGGAACTGGAGCACGAACCGCCCGCGACGCTCGTCCGCCAGCGGGACCGCCTGCTGCGGGCCCGGCCGCGGCGCCGGTGGGCCGGCTGGTGGACCGCCGGGCTCGTAGCCGCCGCCACGGCCGCTGCGGTCGCCGTGCCCACCGTGCTGATCGCCGACCGGCACACCGCAGCGCCTCCTGCCGGGTCGCAGGCCGTGGACATGAGCGGCACGCGTAACGTGCTGGTGATCGGGTCGGACACGCGGGAGGGTGAAGGCAACGCTCCATATGGCCCGCAGTCCACCGGAGCCGGGAAACGGTCCGACACCATCATGATCATTCACGTGCCCGCCGACCGGGGCAGGGCCACGACTGTCAGCGTGCCACGCGACTCGATAGTGGCGATTCCGGCCTGTTCGGGACTGCCGGCGCGGACGGACATGATCAATTCGGTGTACAACAAGGGTGGGGCCGCCTGCCTGCGCACGACGCTGGAGAAGCTGACCGGGCTGTCCATCCAGCACACGGTGGAGGTGGACTTCGCGGGCTTCAAGGGCATGGTGGACGCGCTCGGGGGAGTGGAGGTCACCGTGACCCGGGCCGTGGACGATCGCAAGTCGAAGCTGAAGCTGCCGGCCGGCAAGGTCATGCTGAACGGGGAGACGGCGCTTGGCTACGCGCGGCTGCGGTATGTCGGCGATCGATCGGACGTCGGGCGGATCAAGCGCCAGCAGCAGCTCGTGCTTGCGATGTTGAAGAAGGCCACGGGGACCTTCACGGACGCCGGCCGGCTCAAGGCCTTCCTCGGTGAGGTGCGTAAGACGGTCAAGACCGATCTGAGCTTGGAGGCGATGTTCGAGCTGGCGGGCGAGCTGTCGAAGACCAAGATGGATGTGGTGACGATCCCGTGGGAGCCGTACACGCGCGACGAACACCGCCTCCAGTGGAAGCAGCCGGAGGCCGGTGAGCTGTTCAAGTCGCTGAAGTGACGCGACCCGCCAGCCGCCAAACGGAGGCCGCGGCGGGCGGGCCGGTTGGTGCGGGGAGGCTCAGCGCTGGGTGCGGTAGTGGCGGCGGAGTGCGATGGCGGCGGCGACGCCGCCGGCTACGGCGCCCACGCCGGCCGCGATGGGCAGGGCCGTGAGAGTCGCCTTGCGCCCGGTACGGAAGTCCTTGATGGGCCAGTCGTGCGCCCTGGCGTGCTCGCGCAGCTCGCTGTCCGGGTTGATGGCCACCGCCTGGCCGACCAGCGACAGCATCGGCAGGTCGTTGGCCGAGTCGCTGTAGGCGGTGCAGCGGGTCAGATCGAGGCCCTCGCGGCGGGCCAGCGCCCGGACCGCCTCGGCCTTCGCCGGCCCGTGGAGGAGGTCGCCCACCAGCCGGCCGGTGTAGATGCCGTTGCTGGTCTCGGCCACCGTCCCGAGTGCGCCCGTCAGGCCGAGGCGCTGCGCGATGACCCTGGCCAGCTCCACGGGCGTGGCGGTGACCAGCCAGACCCGCTGGCCGGCGTCGAGGTGAGCCTGGGCGAGCGCACGGGTGCCGCCCCAGATGCGGTCGGCCATGACCTCGTCGTAGATCTCCTCGCCGAGGCGTACGACGTCGTCGACCTTGGCGCCGGCCACGAACGCCAGCGCGGTCTCCCGCGCCACCGCGATGTGCTCGGGGTTCTCGTTGCCGCGCAACCGGAACACCGCCTGCCCCACGGCGAACTTGAACAGGTCCGACGTGGTGAACATGCCGCGTGTGGCCAGCCCTCTGGCGAAGTGGTAGATGGAGGCGCCGCGCATCATCGTGTTGTCGACGTCGAAGAACGCCGCAGCCTGGAGGTCCGGCTCGACCGGGGCGACGGTGATCGCCGCCTGCGCCGCGGCCTCACCGGCGGCCTCGGGCTCCACCTCATGTCGTCGTCGGATTAGCCGCCACATGAGCGTCAGCTTACTAAGCTACTGCGGCGCGGCCAGACCTTCGATGTAGTGCAAATAGCCCTCCGCCTGGGCCTGCTGATCCTCGCTGAGCTGCGGAAGCATCGGCCCGACGACCTCCTTCTGGTCCCGCGCGAATTTCTCGATCTTAGATGAGCGCGGCTCGGCCCGTTCCAGCCTGCTGATGCCCGACCGCGTGGACTTCTCCATCTCCGTGAGCGTCTCGCCGACCAGCGAGCCGTCGGACGAGCCGAGCAGGGTGGCGACCTCCTTGGCGCGGGTCTTGGCCGAGTCCAGCTCCCGCTCGCCGCGTTCGGCGTCGTCGGCGCTGAGGCGTACGAGCGTGCTCTCGGCGGCACGCTTGAGCGGGTAGAGGGAGTCACCCGGCACCGCCTGATAGGTGGCGAACGCCGAGATCATCATGGCCGCCGCCAGCCCGAACGTGGCCAGATGGGACAGCAGGGGCCGCCTGCGTGCCGGGCGGCGGCGCGCGTGCTTGGGCGCTGCGGGACGCGCCCGCTCCGCGGCCAGGGCGGCCGAGAGCAGCTCCGCGCGCAGCCGGGCGCGGAAGGACGGCTCCGGCGCGCCGCCGATGGGCAGCCGTCGGAGCTCCGTGAGGTGCGCGAGCACGCGTTCCCGCCGTCTGCGCGCCCTACCCATGGCAGCTCCCGTATGGCCGTGACACCTGCCTAACGAGGGGTGGATGGGGGAGGTTACGCCAGGTCGTGCTTGAGTGCCCGGGCGAGCGCGCGTACGGCACGGAACTGCAGCGCTTTGATCGCTCCACTCTTCTTCCCCATGATCAGCGCGGTTTCCGCGAGCGAGAGGCCGTGCAGGAAACGCAGGACCACGCATTCCTGCTGCTCAGGATTGAGATCTCGGACGGCACGCAGCATCCGGTCGTTGATGATGGCCGTGACCACGGCGTTCTCCGGAATGTGCGAGCCGTCGAGCGGAACGTCGATGATCTCCCCGGTGGGTATCTCGAGCCGGTACCGCCCCGATTTGAAGTGATCGGCCACCAGGTTTCTGGCGATGGTCACGAGCCAAGCGCCGAAGTCCCGGCCCTGCCAGGTGAAGTCGGCGATCCTGCGCAGCGCCCGCAGGAAGGTCTCGCTGGTCAGGTCCTCGGCGAGCTGGTGCGAGCCGACCCGGAAGTAGATGTAGCGGTAAACCAGGTCCACGTAGCGGTCGTAGAGCGTGCCAAAAGACTCCGTGCATCCTTCCTTGGCATGCATCACGAGCGTGCGTACGTCGTCGGGCGCTGCCGCGCTGGACTCCTCTGGGCGCACGCCGAGCTCGCCCGTCGGGGCAGGTCCAGCGACCGCTGGCGCGAGCAGCCCGGCGAACGGCGGCGAGTCAGGCATCCGGTATCCCTAGGGGTAAGGGGTGCGGCGTGCTCGAACACTCTAGAAATCAACCGGAAATTCCACAATCCGCTGAGTGTGTGCATGACTACGTGTAATCGGCGGATACCGTGTAGGCGCGCAGTCCCCTACCTGCGGTGAACCGTTCAACTCGGCTCACGTCGTTGTACCCGTTCCGTCATCGGCTACCGGCTGGGAGGCATCCTCCGGCAGCATTGGAGTCACCATGGAGATCCTCGTTGCTGTCATAGGACTTGCCGGTGCGCTCCTCGCCGCCTTCGCGGCCGGGGCGTTGATCAGACGGCTGCGCGACGAGCCCGAGGGGTGGTTGATCGCTTGGACCGTCGCGGCCGTGGCACTGTGCTTGTCACTGGGCGTGATCGCGGTCGGCTACCTCATGGGGTTCGGGTCGGTCACGTTCCGGCTCTATCAGGTGACGGGATCGCTGCTGGCGCCGCTCTGGCTGGCCGTCGGCATGATCCAGCTGCTGGCCGAGCGGGTGCCGCCGCGATTCCTCGCGTGGTTGATGGGCATCGCTCTGACCGTCGTCGCGGGCACGATCATGATCATCGACCCGCTGAAATCGACCGAGATGGGCAAGTCGCTGCCCGCCAGCTCGAGCTTCTGGAATCTCGTCCCAGGCTTCCTGCTCATCGGCGTGCACGCGATCTCGGTGCTGGTCATGCTGGCCATGCTCGTGGTCGCGGCGCTCAAATGGCGCAGCGGCGACGAGTACGACACCGACAACCTGCACGCATCCCTGGTCATCGTCCCGTCGGGGATCGCGCTCGTCGGCGCGATGAGGTTCACGGTGCCGCCGCTGTTCACCACGGTGCTGCTGGCCGTGGCCGGGGCGGCGATCTGGTACACCGTGCTGCGGCCACTGGCGCCGTACGAGGACGAGGACGAGGACGAGTTCGACGACCAGCGAGGAGCCCCTGTGACGCAGGAATCGCCGATGCTGGCGGGCGACCGCTCCCAGCGGGGGCGAAGGGCCATGCCTGAGCCCGTGCCGGCCGCGGACCTGCCGCCGGGCCCGCCACGCAGGCCGACCGGGCTGGGCGATCTGGTGGCCGAATACCGGGCGGGGGACCAGCAGGTCGACTACGCGGCCCGCATGGTGCCGCCGGCCGGCTCCGGCCCGGCGACCGGTTACATCATGAACGGCGCCCCACCCCAGCCGGCCCCACCCCAGCAGGACCTGCCGCCCCAGCGCCCCGACTACGCGATGCCGCCCAGCCCGCCGCCGTCGGGCTACGCGATGCCGCCCAGCCCGCCGCCGTCGGGCCCGGCCACCGGGATGCTCTACACCGGCTCCGACCTGTTCTCGCCTGCCCAGCCCCAGCCCCAGCAGCAGCCCGGCTCCAACAAGCCGTCGCCGAACATCTACGGCATGCTCACCGTGTTCACGATCATGGAGGGCGCCGGAGAAGCGTTCGACCGGCTCGCCGAGTCGACCGTGGAGGCGGTGCGCCGCGGTGAGCCCGACACGCTCGTGTACGTCTGCCACGCCGTCAAGTCGGCGCCCCTGCAGCGCATCGTCTACGAGCTCTACCGCGACGAGGTGGCCTACCGGGACCACCAGCGCCAGCCGCACGTCGAGAGGTTCGTCAACGAGCGGCAGTCCATGGTGCTGGCCACCAACGTCATCGAGCTCAACGTCAACGCCGCGAAGGTGGTGCCCCTGCCGACGGCGATGTTCTGAGGACTCAGGCGCTGAGCGCGGCGCGCAGGCGGCCCTCGTCGACCCGCCAGAAGTCGTGCTGCACGCCGTCGATCAGCGTCACCGGGATCATCTCCCAGTACTTTTCCCTGAGCTCCTCGGAAGTCTCGATGCTCACTTCCTCCCAGGGCACGCCGAGCTCGCCCGCCACCCGGGCGATGACCTCGCGCGCGTCCGCACACAAGTGACAGCCGGGCTTCCCGATGAGCGTGATGCGGTGCATATGGCAACCGTACTCCGGTTACTTTGTGCATCGGTTCACAAAGGGATTAACCTGAAAGACGGTTCGATTCATTCACGCGGTCCCCAAGCCGCCCGTCCCCTGGAGCTCCCGCACGTGAAGAGCCCGTCCCAGCCCCGTGACCGCGGTATCCCCGAGGCGACAGTCGCCCGGCTCCCGCTGTACCTGCGGGCGTTGCACGGGATGGCCGAGCGGGGCATCGCCACCGTCAGCTCCGAGGATCTGGCCCTGGCCGCAGGGGTCAACTCCGCCAAGCTCCGCAAGGATCTGTCACATCTCGGCTCATACGGCACGCGGGGCGTAGGCTATGACGTGGAATACCTCGTCTACCAGATCTCCCGCGAGCTCGGGCTGACGCAGGACTGGGCGGTCGCGATCGTCGGAGTCGGTAACCTCGGCCGCGCGCTTGCCAACTACGGTGGTTTCGTCTCCAGAGGCTTCCGTGTGGCGGCGCTGGTCGACGCCGACCCCGAAGTCGTGGGCGACACCATCGCGGGGTTGAATGTGGAGCACATCGACGAACTGGAAGCCGTCGTGAAACGGCGAGGAGTCTCGATCGTGGTGCTGGCGACACCGGCGGAAGCGGCGCAGGAAGTCTGCGATCGCGTGATCGCCGTAGGCGTCACCAGCATCCTGAACTTCGCCCCAGTTGTGCTTTCCGTCCCGGATGGTGTCGATGTCCGTAAGGTCGACCTGTCAATCGAACTGCAGATTCTCGCGTTCCACGAGCAACGCAAGGCTGGGGGGCCACTCATGGCGGTGGACAGTCAATGAGTGTTCTGGCGATCGGACTCAGCCACCGGACCTCTCCGGTGGCCCTTCTCGAGCGCGTGTCGATGACGGGCGACGCGCTCGTCAAGCTCCTGCACGACCTGCAGGAGGACCCCTACGTGGCCGAGGCCATGGTGGTCTCGACCTGCAACAGGGTTGAGATCTACGTCACCGTCGACCGCTTCCACGCCGCCGTCACCGCCGTCACCGGCCTGCTTGGTCGGCACTCGGGCGTCCCGGTCGCGGAGCTGACGCCGCACCTCTACGTGCATTACGAGGAGCAGGCGGTCGAGCACCTGTTCTCCGTCGTGTGCGGGCTCGACTCCATGGTCGTCGGCGAAGGCCAGATCCTCGGCCAGGTCCGCCAGGCGCTCAAGCTGGCGCAGCGCCGGGGCACCGTGGGCGCCACCCTCAACGACCTGGTCCAGCAGGCGCTGCGGGTGGGCAAGCGGGCGCACACCGACACCGGCATCGACCAGGCAGGCGCCTCCCTCGTATCGGCCGGCCTCGCGCTGGCGGGCGAGCTCGCCGGGCGGCGGGCGCTGGTGGTCGGCGCGGGCTCCATGAGCTCGCTGGCCGCCGTCACGCTCGCGCGCGCGGGCGTGACCGACATCGTGGTGGCCAACCGCACGTACGAGCGCGGCGCCCGGCTGGCCGAGAACGTCGGCGGGCGGGCGGTGGAGTTCGCCGCCGTGCGGCGAGAGCTGGCCGAGGCCGACATCGTGATCACGTGCACGGGCGCGGGCCGCCACATCATCACGCCGGGCATGCTGAGCCGGCCGGCGTTCCTGCTGGACCTGGCGCTGCCGCACGACATCGACCCGGCCGTCCGCGAGGTGCCCGGCGTCACGCTGGTCGACCTGGAGACGATCCAGGAGTCCGGCATCGGCTCGCGGGAGGACGACGCGGTCCCGTCCGTACGCGCCCTCGTCGCCGAAGAGCTGCGGGCCTACCTCGACGCGGAGCGGGCCGCCAAGGTCACCCCGACCGTGGTCGCGCTGCGGACCAAGGCCGCGGGCGTGGTCGAGTCCGAGCTGGGCCGCCTGCTGATGCGGGTGCCCGACCTCGACGAGCGGGCCAGGGACGAGGTGGCCATGACCGTGCAGCGGGTCGTGGACAAGTTGCTCCACGAGCCGACTGTGCGTGTCAAGCAGCTCGCCACCTGCCCCGGAGGCGATCATTATGCCGAGGCGCTGCGTGAGTTGTTCAATCTGGATCCGAAGATGCCCGAGGCCGTGAGGGAGGTGGAGCTGTGAGGTTGGGGACCCGCAGGAGCCTGATGGCCACCACACAGTCGCAGATGGTGGCGGACGCCTACACCGAGCGCACAGGGCGCTCGATCGAGCTGGTGGGCGTCACGACGTTCGGCGACGTCACGAAGGCCCACCTCGCCCAGCTCGGCGGCACCGGCGTGTTCGTCACGGCGCTGCGTGACAAGCTGCTCGAAGACGAGATCGACTTCGCCGTGCACTCGCTCAAGGACCTGCCGACCAAGCAGGACCCGCGCTTCACGCTGGCCGCGATCCCGGCCCGCCACGACCACCGCGACGCGCTGGTCGGCCCGCACAAGTTCGCCGACCTGGCGCCTGGTTCCAGGGTCGGCACCGGTTCGCCGCGCAGGATCGCCATGCTCAGCGCGCTCCGCCCTGACCTGGAGTACGTCCCGATCCGCGGCAACGCCGACACGCGCATCGGCAAAGTGGTCTCGGGCGAGCTGGACGCGGTCGTGCTGGCCTCCGCCGGCCTGACCAGGATCGGCCGCGGCGCGGACGTCGCGCAGATCTTCGAGATCGAGGAAGTGCTGCCCGCGCCCGGCCAGGGCGCGCTCGCCGTCGAGTGCCGCTCCGACCGTCCCGACCTGATCGAGTTCCTCAGCGTGCTCGACGACCCGCGCACCCGCTCCGCGGTGACCGCCGAGCGTGAGGTGCTGTCCGCCCTGGAGGCGGGCTGCGCGGCACCAGTGGGTGCTTTCGCGGTCGATGACGGGCACACTCTGAACTTGACCGCCACGGTCGTCGCTGTCGACGGCCGCGAGGCGGTCCGCAAGTCCGCCGCCGGCTCTCCTTCGGAGGCTGCAAACCTGGGCCGCCTCCTCGCGGCCGAGATGATCGCCGAAGGGGCCGACAGATTGATGGGGGAGCATTCCCATTGAGCTCCGATAGTCCAACCACCGGTTTCGTCGCGTTCGTGGGCGCGGGTCCCGGTGATCCCAATCTGCTCACGCTCCGCGCCGCCGAGCTGCTCGCCAAGGCCGACGCCGTGGTGCTCGGCGAGGAAGCGCACCGCCCGCTGCTGCGTCACTGCCGCGAAGGCGTTCACGTCGTCGATGACGACATCGTCAAGCACGCCAAGGGCGGGCAGGTCGTGGTACGCCTGTGTGCGGGCGACCCCATGCTGTTCTCCTCGATCACCGAGGAGGTCGCGGCCTGCGCCGCGGCGGAGGTGGACTTCGAGATCGTGCCCGGCGTGCCGCCCGCGACCGCGGTGCTCGCCTACGCGGGCATTCCGCCGGCGACGGCCGTGCCCGAGTTCCGGATCGTCGACGCCGCGCAGGAGCAGGACTGGGCGCAGCACGCCGCCTGCCGCGGCACGCTGGTCGTCTACAACGGCATCGCCGACGCCGTGGCCATCGGCAAGGCCCTCATCGCGGGTGGCAAGCCCGACACCACGCCGGTCGCGGTCAGCAGCGGCGGCACCACCACCGAGCAATACACCGTCGTGTCCTCGCTCGGCCGGCTCCAGGCCGACCTCAAGCACGCCGGGTTCACCGAGCCCGCGCTGATCGTGGTCGGGGAGGCCGTGGGGCTGCGGGACAAGCTGTCGTGGTTCGAGACCAAGCCGCTGTTCGGGTGGCGGGTGCTGGTGCCCCGCACCAAAGAGCAGTCGCGCAGCCTGTCCGAGCAGCTCGTCGCCTACGGCGCGGTGCCCGAGGAGGTGCCGACCATCTCGGTCGAGCCACCCCGCACGCCGCAGCAGATGGACCGGGCGATCAAGGGCCTGGTCACGGGCCGCTACGAGTGGGTGGCCTTCACCAGCGCCAACGCGGTCAAGGCGGTACGCGAGAAGTTCGAGGAGTACGGTCTCGACGCCCGCGCCTTCGCCGGGCTCAAGGTGGCGGCCGTGGGCGATGCCACCGCGCGGGCCCTGGTCGAGTTCGGGGTCAAGCCGGACCTGCTGCCGTCGGGCGAGCAGTCGTCCGAGGGGCTGGTGGCCGAGTGGCCGCCGTACGACTCGATGCTCGACCCGATCAACCGGGTGTTGCTGCCGCGGGCCGATATCTCGACCGACACGCTGGTGGCCGGGCTCACCGAGCTGGGCTGGGAGTGCGACGACGTCACCGCGTACCGGACCGTGCGGGCCGCGCCGCCGCCCGCGCCGATCCGTGAGGCGATCAAGGGCGGCGGGTTCGACGCTGTGCTCTTCACCTCGTCGTCCACCGTGCGCAACCTGGTAGGCATCGCGGGCAAGCCGCACAACGTCACCGTGATCGCGGTCATCGGGCCGCAGACGGCCAAGACCGCCGAGGAGTTCGGGCTCCGGGTCGACGTCATGTCCGACAAGCCATCCGCATCCGCCTTGGCGGCCGCGCTGGCCGAGTACGGAGCCAAGCAGCGCCAGGCGGCGTTGGCCGCGGGAGACACTCCGCGCAAGCCCTCGCAGAACCGGCGCGGCGCGAGAAGGAGACCGAGATGAGCGCGCGATACCCGGTAGCCCGGCCGCGTCGGCTGCGCCGCAGCCCCGCGTTGCGGCGGATGGTGGCGGGCACCCGGCTGCACGCCGCCGACCTCATCCTGCCCATGTTCGTCAAGGAGAGCATCACCGAGCCGCAGCCGGTGGCCTCCATGCCGGGCGTCGTGCAGCACACCCGCGACTCGCTGCGCAAGGCGGCGCACGAGGCGGCGGAGGCCGGCGTGGGCGGGCTGATATTGTTCGGCATCCCCGCGGTGAAGGACGCCCGTGGTTCGGCCGCCGACGACCCCGACGGCATCCTGCAGGTCGCGCTGCGCGAGGTGAACGCCGAGGTCGGCGACTCCATCGTGGTGATGGCCGACACGTGCCTCGACGAGTTCACCGACAACGGGCACTGCGGGATCCTCACCCCGTCCGGTGACGTGGACAACGACGCCACGCTGGAGCGGTACGCCTCGATCGCGGTGGCCCAGGCCGAGGCCGGGTCGCAGATGGTGGCACCGAGCGGGATGATGGACGGCCAGGTCGGGGCGATCCGGGCGGCGCTGGACGGTGCCGGTTACGGAAATATCCCGATTTTGGCTTATACCGCCAAGTATGCCTCTGCCTTCTATGGGCCGTTCCGCGACGCCGCCGAGTGCGCGCCGCAGTTCGGTGACCGCAGCACGCACCAGCAGGACCCCGCGGGGCCGCTGGAGGAGGCGCTGCGCGAGGTCAGGCTCGACCTCGCCGAGGGCGCCGACGCCGTCATGGTCAAGCCGGCGCTGGCCTACCTGGACATCATCGCCCGGTTCCGGGACGAGGTGGACGTGCCGGTGGCCGCCTATCAGGTGAGCGGCGAGTACGCCATGATCGAGGCCGCGGCGGCCAACGGCTGGGTGGACCGGGAACGGATGATCATGGAGTCGCTGGTCGCGATCAAGCGGGCCGGGGCCGACCTGATCTTGACGTACTGGGCCACCGAAGTGGCACGGCGCATCTGATTGGCGAGCTTCCGCTCGCGTACCTCGATGGATGTCCTCGCTTCGCTGCGGATCCATCGAGGTCTAACCAAGGGGTTTCCCGTCAACTCCTGTGGCCTGTGCGTTAGAGTGCGATAACAAGTGCTGGTGTGTCCCGCGTGTGCTTAAGTCCGCCCGGAGCCGGGACCTCCTCAGGCGCGCGAGGGACTTGACGGGAGACACCAATGGTGGGGGTACCACTAGCTCGGCGTACCAAAAAGCGGCCGCGGCCGACGCGCATCGGCGTCGTGCTCGAATACGCGGCCATGGGCTGGCCTGTGGTGCCCGGGGCGTACCCGCTGCGGAACGGTCCGCGCGCGTGCTCCTGTGACCGGCTCGGCTGTCCAGACCCCGGCGCCCACCCGCTGTCTCCAGCCTGGTCGCTCCAGGCCACTACGGACCCCGCGCAGCTCACCCGGTGGTGGCATACCGAGCCCGAGGCCGGTGTGATTCTGCCCACGGGACGGGTGTTCGACGTCTTCGACGTACCGCTCGCCGTAGGCCTCTCGGCCCTCACCCGAATCGACGCCGCAGGAGCGCACTCAGGCCCGGTCGCCGCCAGTGGCGACCGGGTCTTGTTTTATGTGGCCACGCGGGGCAACCCGGAGGACGAGGACGAGTGGTGGTCGTGCCATCTGGACTGTGGTCCGGCGACCATCGAGGACACGCCGGGATTGCGGTGGCACTGCCGCGACAGCTACGTCCTCGCGCCGCCGTCGACCCTCCCCAACGGGCAGGTCACGTGGTTGCGGCCACCGGACGGCCGGCCCTTGCCTGATCCGTTGCGCATCTTGGAGTGGCTCGCCGACTGAGTCGGAAGCGGCGAGCTCTGCGCGCGCGAGGGTGGAGGGTGGCAGGTGGAGCGGGGTAGGGCGGGACTAACCTGGGTCGGGTGAGCCGTACACAGAACTCCGAGGACCTGTTCGCCCGCGCCCGCCAGATCGTGCCGGGGGGCGTCAACTCGCCGGTGCGTGCGTTTGGCGCGGTCGGCGGGACGCCGCGTTTCATGGCCGAGGGGCAGGGGCCCTACATCACGGACGTGGACGGCAACCGGTACGTGGACCTGGTCTGCTCCTGGGGGCCGATGATCCTCGGGCACCGGCACCCGGCGGTGGTCGAGGCCGTGTCGGACGCGGTCGCTCACGGGTTCTCGTACGGCACCGCCACGCAGGGCGAGGTCGAGCTGGCCGAGCAGATCGTCGCCAGGGTGGCGCCGGTCAAGAAGGTACGGCTGGTCAGCTCAGGCACCGAGGCGACGATGAGCGCGGTGCGGCTGGCCCGCGGCTTCACCGGGCGGTCCAAGGTCATCAAGTTCGCCGGGTGTTACCACGGGCACGTGGACGCGTTGCTGGCCTCGGCGGGGTCCGGGGTGGTGACCTTCGGGCTGCCGGACACGCCCGGCGTGACCGGGGCGTCGGCGGCGGACACGATCGTGTTGCCGTACAACTCCGTCGAGGCCGTCGAGGAGGCGTTCAGGGTGGGGGCCGACGTCGCTTGTGTGATCACGGAGGCGTGCCCGGCGAACATGGGGGTCGTCCCGCCGCGTGACGGGTTCAACGCGCGGCTGCGCGAACTCTGCACGGCCAACGGGGCGCTGCTCATCGTGGACGAGGTGCTGACGGGCTTCCGGGTCTCGTCCGCCGGCTGGTACGGGCTGGACCCGGTCGAGGCGGACCTGATGACGTTCGGGAAGGTCATGGGCGGCGGGCTGCCGGCGGCGGCGTTCGGCGGGCGGGCCGATGTCATGGCCAATCTCGCGCCGGAAGGCCCCGTCTATCAGGCGGGCACGTTGTCGGGGAATCCTCTGGCATGTGCGGCCGGCCTGGCCACGTTGCGTGCACTCGACGACGCGGCCTATGAGCGGGTCGACGCCGCGGCGCTCGCCGTCGGGCAGGCGGCTTCGGAGGCCCTGGCCGCGGCAGGGGTGCCGCATCGCCTGCAGCGGGCGGGGAGTCTGTTCTCGATCTTCTTCACCGACGCGGAGGTGACGAACTTCGACGAGGCCAAGACGCAGAACACGGCCGCGTTCACCGCGTTCTTCCACGCGATGCTGGACCAGGGCGTCTACCTGCCGCCGTCCGCGTACGAGGCGTGGTTCCTGTCGGCCGCGCACGACGACGAGGCGCTCAACCGCGTCGCGGAAGCGCTTCCTGCCGCGGCGAAGGCGGCTGCCGCCGTTCTGTAGCCCGGGGCTTGGTTCCGGCGTAGAGCACGCCTGCGACGATGAGGCCCGCCGCCAGGAGCTTGAGCCAGGTGAGCGGCTCTCCGGTCACCAGCGCCGCCGACGACATGCCGAACACGGGCACGAGCAGCGTGTACGGCGCCACCGTCGAGGCGTCGTAGCGGCCCAGGAGCCATCCCCAGACGCCGAAGCCGCCCAGCGTGGAGATGAACGCCACGTAGAGGAGGGACAACCAGCCCTCCAGGGGAGAGGCCAGCGTCGGCACGCCCTCCAGCCACAACGACAGCAGCAGAAGTGGCGGCGCGGACAGCGCGCTGACCCAGACCATGAAGCGCAGGGAGTCCGGAGGGGCGGCCCGGCGCTGGATTACGTTGCCCAGGCCCCAAGCGGCTGCTGCGGCCACGCATAGGGCGAAGGCGCCGATCGGGCCTGAGACGCCGAAGTCGAGCGCGACCAGGGCCAGCCCGCCGAAGGCGACGGCCAGCCCGAGCACGCGGCGGGCGGTGAGCCGCTCCCCGAGCAGCGTCACCGCGAACACCACGGTGAACAATGCCTGCATCTGCAGGACGAGTGAGGTGAGCCCCGCCGGCATGCCTGCTCGCATGCCCACGAGCAGCAATCCGAACTGGCCCACCCCGATGGTGGCCGCCACTCCGGCGACCCAGCGCCAGGGGACTCCGGGGCGCCCCACGATGAGCAGGGCTGGGAACGCCGCCATGGCGAACCTGATCCCCGCGTACAGCAGGGGCGGGAAGTGTTGCAGGCCGACTTGCATGACGACGAAGTTGAAGCCCCAGACAGCTGCGAGGCCGACGGCGAGGGCGAGGTGGCGGGGCCGCACTCAGCGAGTGGGCTTCTGGTAGCGGATGCGCTGCTCGCGAGCCTGCTCGGCGAGGGCCTTCAGGTACGAGGGGGAGTCCGACTGCTGCTTCTTCGACTTAAGGATTCTCATGCATATATTTTCATCTGCTTCAGATTGAAGGACAAGCGAGACTTTCTACGCTAAACCCTTTAGTCTGGCTTACATGTTGGACTTGAACCGGCTCAAGGCCCTTCACGCAGTTCACACCTACGGGTCGGTCGGCGCGGCGGCCGACGCGCTCATGGTCACGCCGTCGGCCGTGTCCCAGCAGATCGCCAAGCTGGAGCGGGAGACCGGCGCCAGGCTCATGGAGCGCAACGGCCGCGGCGTGCGGCTGACGGACGCGGCCGGGCTGCTCGCCGAGCACGCCGAGCGCATCCTCGCCCTGGTCGAGACGGCCGAGGCGGACTTCGAGGCGCTGCGCGGCGAGGTCGTCGGCCGGCTCAACATCGCCGCCTTCCCCACCGCGACCCGCGGCATCATGCCGAAAGCGCTGTCCGCGCTCCGGGAGCGCCATCCCGACCTGTGGATCCAGCTCATGGAGCGCGAGCCCGAGCGGGTCGTCCGCGACGTGGCCAGGGGCGAGCTGGACCTGGGCGTCATCCAGGACTGGCTCAACCGGCCGATGGCGCTGCCCGACGGGCTGTCCAAGGCCACGCTGCTCGACGACATCGCCGACGTGGCGCTGCCCGCCGGACACCCGCTCGCCGACGCCAAGGAGCTGGAACTGGCCGACCTGCACGGCGAGCTCTGGGTCAGTTCCTCGCCCGGCACCGTCTGCCACGACTGGCTGGTGTTCACGCTGCGCAACGCCTCGCTCGAGCCGGTGATCGCGTGCATGGCCGACGAGTACCCCACACAGCTCGCTCTGGTGGCGGCCGGACTGGGCTGCGCCATCGTGCCGCGGCTCGGCCGCGACTGCGTGCCCGCCGGCGTGCGGCTGGTGCCGATCAGGCCGCGGCAGTCCCGCCGCATCTACGCGGTGTGGCGGGCGGACGCGGCCCGCCGCCCCGCGATCAGGGCGCTGGTCGAGGCGCTCGCCGAGGCGAGCAGGCAGCAGGAGAACGCCTGGGCGGTCAGCTGACCGCGTGGCTCGATCCAACCGCGTGACTCGATCCAGCGGATAGGCTGTCCCTCACCATGGCTGAAACCACCGTCGTCCACCTTCTGCGCCACGGTGAGGTGCACAACCCCAGCGGCATCCTCTACGGCAGGCTTCCCGGATACCACCTGTCCGAGACAGGTCACCTCATGGCCGAGACGGTCGCCAAGGCGGTCGGCGGCCGTGACATCGTGGCTCTCTACAGCTCGCCGCTCGAGCGCGCCCTGGAGACCGCGACCCCGCTCGCCGAGAAGCTCGGCCTGGAGATCCAGCAGGACATCCGCCTGATCGAGGCGGGCAACCTCCTGGAGGGCCGCCCGGTCGGGCAGGGAATGGCGCTGTTTCGCGACTGGCGCAACTACCGCTATTTCTGGAACCCGCTGCGCCCGTCATGGGGCGAGGCCTACCCAGTCATCGTCCAGCGCATGAAGTCGATGGTCGACGCGGCGAGGGCAGCGGCACGCGGGCACGAGACTGTGCTCGTCAGCCACCAGCTCCCGATCTGGGCGATCAGGATGGCCGCCGAGGGCCGCAGGCTCTGGCACGATCCCCGGCGCAGGCAATGCGCCCTGGCCAGCCTCACCACGCTCACGTTCGACGACGACCGGCTGATCAGCGTCGGCTACAGCGAGCCCGCAGGGTCGCTGGACGCCGGGCCGTCCGTCCCCGGCGCCTGAACCCGATGTCCGGGGCGTGCGACCCCGCCGGTAGAGTTGCAAGCTCTACCGGTTGTAGTACAAGGAGATCTTCCTCCGTGCGCGCCAAGTCCATCTCCCTCGTGCTCCTGGCCGTCCTGGTCGGGGGTTGTGCCGGCAACCAGAGCGGGCAGCCGCAGGCGGGTGACACCCGGTTCGTCGCGGGCGACGGGAAGATGCAGGTGTTCGCCGCGGGCGAGCGCAAGGCCGCGCCGGCCATCCAGGGGCCGACCCTCGACGGGGGCAACGCCTCGCTGGCCGCGCACAAGGGCAAGGTCGTCGTGCTCAACTTCTGGGCGTCGTGGTGCGGCCCGTGCCGGGCGGAGGCGCCGGTGCTCAAGGAGGTCGCGGCCAAGACCAAGGGCAGCGGCGTGGAGTTCCTCGGCGTCGACTTCAAGGACCGCCAAGCCGACGCGCTGGCGTTCGAGCGCACCGAGAAGGCCGGCTACCCCTCGATCTTCGACCAGCCGGGCAAGGTGGCACTGGCCTTCCAGGGCACGGTGCCGCCCGCGGCCATCCCCTCCACGCTGATCATCGACAAGCAGGGCAGGATCGCGGCCAGGGCGCTCGGCGCGGTCAAGTACACCGACCTCATGGACACGGTGACCAAGGTGCGCGATGAGTGACGTCGTCGCCTCCGGGTCGCTGCTGGTGGCGGTGCCGATCGCGGTGCTCGCCGGGGTGGTGTCGTTCCTGTCGCCGTGCGTGTTGCCGCTGGTGCCGGGCTATCTGTCGTATGTGACCGGCATGAGCGCCGACCCCAAGCGCGGGCGGCTGGTGCTCGGGACGGCGTTGTTCGTGGCCGGGTTCGGTGTGGTGTTCGTGCTCAGCGGGGCGCTGTTCGGCGGGCTCGGGTCGGTGTTGCTGGGTAACGCCGAGATCATCACGCGGGTGCTCGGGGTGCTGACGATCGTGCTCGGGCTGGCGTTCCTGGGCGTGGTGCCCGGCCTGATGCGTGAGGTGCGCATCCACCGGCTGCCGGCAGCGGGGCTGGCCGGGGCGCCGCTGCTCGGAGTGGTGTTCGGGCTCGGGTGGACGCCGTGCATCGGGCCCACGCTGGCCGTCGTGCTCGCGCTCGGGCTCAACGAGGGCAGCGCCGCCCGTGGGGCCCTCCTGGCCGTGGCGTACGCGCTGGGTCTCGGGCTGCCGTTCGTGGGCGCGGCGCTCGCGTACAGCAAGGCCCTGCGCACGTTCCGGGCCATCCGCAAGCACTCACGCCTGATCACCAGGATCGGCGGCGGCATGATGGTGGCCGTCGGTGTGCTGCTGGTGACCGGGGTCTGGGGAGAGCTGATCGCGGGCATGCAAGGGCTGATCGGCGCGTTCGAGCCGGTGATCTGATGAGCGTTCAGGAGCTGGAGAAGGAGCGAGCGCCCAAGCAGGCCGCGTTCGGGTTGACGGGCTGGCTGCGGTGGGGGTGGCGCACGCTCACCTCCATGCGGACGGCGCTGATCCTGCTGTTCCTGCTGGCGCTCGGTTCGGTGCCCGGCTCGCTGGTGCCGCAGCGCGGCGTCGAGCCCGACAAGGTGGCACGGCTCTACGAGCAGAACCCCACGCTGGCCGAGTGGTACGACAGGTTCCAGCTGTTCGAGGTGTTCACCTCCACCTGGTTCGCGGCCGTCTACCTGCTGCTGTTCACCTCGCTGATCGGCTGCGTCATCCCGCGGGCCGCGACCTACCTGCGCGAGCTGCGCCGCAAGCCGCCCGCCGCGCCGAAGAACCTGTCGCGGCTGCCGCACTTCGCCTCGTTCGAGGGCGACCTGGAGGTCGAGAGGGCGGCGCGGCGGCTGCGCAAGCTGCGGTTCCGCGTCGTGACCGGGGACGGCTGGATCTCCGCGGAGAAGGGCTACCTGCGGGAGACGGGAAACCTGTTCTTCCACATCGCCCTGCTCGGCATCCTGTTCGCGATCGGCGCCGGCTCGTTGTACGGCTACCGCGGCAACGTCCTGGTCGTGGAGGGCGACGGCTTCGCCAACACCGTGGCCGCGTACGACCGGTACATCCCGGGCAGCCAGGTGTCGGCCGAGTCGCTGGAGCCGTTCTCGCTCCAGCTGGCCGACTTTAAGGTCGCCTACCAGGTCGCGGGCGACAAGAAGGGGCAGGCGCTCGACTACACCGCCCATCTCAAGGTCAACGACTCGCCGGACGCGCCCGCCAGGGACTTCGGCCTCAAGGTCAACACGCCGCTCGAGGTCAACGGCACGCAGACCTACCTGATCGGCAACGGTTACGCCCCCGTCTTCAAGGTCACCGACGGCAAGGGGCAGGTGGCGTTCGAGGGCGCGGTGCCGTGCCTGATCGAGGACAAGGGCACGATGACCTCGGGATGCGTGGTCAAGGCGCCGGACGCGCAGCCGGAGCAGCTGGGATTCCTGCTGCGGTTCCTGCCGACCAGCGTGCCGCTGACCGACGGCACGTACGCCTCAGCCTTCCCCGGGGAGCTCAACCCCGAGGTGCAGCTCATCGGGGCCTTCTCCGGCGACCTGGGGTTGCGCTCGGGCAAGCCGCAGTCGGTCTACGAGCTCGCGCCGACCGAGGTCATGAAGAAGCTCAAGCCGCTCGTCATGGGCACGAACGTGCCCAAGCCGCTCGCCGTCGGGCAGTCGGTCGACCTGCCGGAAGGGGCGGGCAAGATCGAGTTCGTGGGGGTGAAGGAGTGGATCACCCTCCAGGTCGCCCACGACCCTGGGCGGGTGCCCGCCCTGGTGTTCGCCGGTATGGCCGTCGTCGCCATCGCGCTCTCTCTCATGATCCGGAGGCGCAGGGTCTTCGTGCGGGTCAAGGAGGGCCCCGACGGGGGCAAGGTCGAGGTGGGCGGCCTGACCCGCACCGAGGGCTCCGCGGCGGGCTTCGCCGAGGAGTTCGCCGACATCGTCAAGGTTCTATCAGCAGGAGAGAAGCATGTCCGCTGAGCAACTCGCTGAACTGAGCGACCTCTTCGTCGTCGGCGCGGTCCTGCTCTACGTCCTCGCCATGGTGGGCTTCGCCACGGAGCTGGCCTTCGGGCGCTTCCGGACGGGCAAGACGGCGGCAGAAGGGGCCGGCGTCGAGCGGCACACCGTCAAGCAACCGGTCGCGGTCGGGGCCGGGGATGCGGGTGGCGCCGTCGACGCGGACGCGTCCGGCGCTTCCGGCGTGGCGCTGCCGGGCGACTCCGAGGCCGGCGGCTCCGGCTCGGGTGCGCTGACAGACGCCGGAGAGGCGGGCGCGGCAGACCCGGTCGGGCAGTCGCCGGGGGCGGCCAGGGCCGGGATGGTGGCGCTGGTGCTCGCCTGGGTCGGCTGGGCCGCCAACCTGGGCGCCATCGGCACCCGCGGCCTGGCCGTGGAGCGGTGGCCGTGGGGCAACATGTACGAGTTCGTCGTGGCCATCTGCTTCGCCGCCGTGACCGCGTTCCTCGGCACCCAGCTGCGTCACAACGTGCGCTTCCTCGGTGCCTTCGTCATGGTGACGGCCGCGCTCGGGCTCGGGCTCGCCGTCAAGGTGTTCTACACGGCCGCGGGCCCCGTCGTGCCTGCGCTGAACTCGTACTGGATCGCCATCCACGTCACCGCGGCGATCATCGCCAGCGGCCTGCTGACGTTGGCCGGCGTCGCCGGCATCCTCTATCTGCTGCGCGGGGACGGGATGTCCCGCCTGCCGGCCCGTGAGGACCTCGAGCGGGTTGCGCACCGGGCGATCGTGTTCGCCTTCCCGCTGTGGACGTTCGCGGTGATCGCGGGTGCGTTGTGGGCGGACCGCGCTTGGGGCCGCTACTGGGGCTGGGACCCCAAGGAGGTCTGGTCGTTCATCACGTGGGTGGCCTACGCCGCCTACCTGCACGCCAGGGTGACGGCCGGGTGGCGCGGGCGGGCCGCGACGATCGTGCAGCTGGTGGCGTTCGCCTGCCTGCTGTTCAACCTGATCGGCGTCAACATCTTCATCAGCGGTCTGCACAGCTACGCCGACGTGTGATCTAGCCCAGGTCGTCACCCCGCATGCGGCGGTCGAGGTCGCGGAGGAAGTCGGGGTCGTCGTCGGGCCCTTTCGGCATGCCCGGGCCGGGGGGAACCGGCCAGGCCTGCCGCTCGGCCCGTGGGCGGCCGCGCGCCAGCCAGACGAGGCCGCCGAGCAGCGGGACCAGCACGACGACCAGGATCCACAGCGCCTTTGGTACGTTCCTGACCTCGTCCTCTGGCGTCGTGATCACGTCGAAGATGGAAAAGAGCCAGAAGGCCAGCAGCGCCAGGCCGATCAGAACACCTGCCATGCCCGAACTGTAAGCCATTCGCGACGTGATCGTGCTTCCTGTTGTCCCATTTCGGGTGACTTGGAGAAGATCCCCGTCGTACCGTGGAGTGTCCGCAGGCTGCCACGGGCGTTGAGGGGTGCGATGGCCTTTTCCCACGACAAGGGCCGCCATCGTCGTGGCCGCTGGTGGCGGCGCGGGTCGTACCTCTTCTCACGCCGCGCGGAGTCCCCGCGTGGGGCAGACCGCTCATTCTGGTCCAACGTCCGTGAGAAGCCCCAGGAGGCCCCGAGCACCCCGGTAGAGGGCAAAGGGGTCAACGGCGCTCAACGGCGCCGCTGGCCGGGCGCTGAGCGGCGGGAGCGGCAATCGTGGCCGGGCGAGAGCGAGCGGGTCCTCCCCGACGCCCAGAAGACGATCTGGGACGGCTTCGCGGTGCGAGAACAACGTCACGAGCAGTTGTCCGCCGCCGTGATGGAGCGCCCTCGCTACACCTGGTACGACTTCGAGCTCGACGACCGGCCCCTCCGGGCGCAGCCGCACCGTCCTGACGTGCCGTCCATGGGCGACGGCCTGCGCCACTGCGGGAAGCTGGAGCGGATCCTGCACCGCCAGTGGGACGCCAGCCTGGGCCCGCCGCCGCCCGACGTCGTTCGCGCCGTCGAGAGCCTCGCCAGGTTGCCCGACCGGCTGAAGGAGAAGCTCGCGAACGGCATCGAGGGCATCTATGTCGGCCCGGGCGGCGTCCCCGAACTCGACGACATGGGCTACTTACGCGGCGCCCCGTTGCCGTCTGGCCGCGCCACGTGGGACATCTGCGCCGGCGCGTACGGAGATCGCAAGATCGTCGTGGGCGACCGCCCCTCGCCCACGCCCGATGTGATGATGCACGAGGTCGGCCACGCCATCGACGACATCGATTCGGCGTACGGCGACTGGGTGTCCGACTCGCCAGAGTTCGTGCACCTCTACGAGAGAGCCAGGCCCATCCTCGCCTCGGCCTTCCACCGCCAGGGCGGCGGGCTCGGGCGCAAGGAGTTCTTCGCCGACGCCTTCGCCGCCATCGCCGCCCGGCGGCGTCCCGCGCTCGTCGACATGCTCGGGGGTGACACGCGGATGGCGCTCAACGTCATGCTGTTCTTCAACCGGCGCTACGGAATCTAGGTGGTTCGGTCATGTACGTCATCCGGCTCGCGGACGGGACCTTGCGCGTACCGCAGAGCCTGACCAGCGAAGACGGGCGCCTGATCGGTAACGCGTACGTGGAGTTGCAGCCCGGCGACGCGGACTACGAGCAGTGGCTGGCCGAGTCGCTGACGGAGGAGGAGGCGGCGCTGCGCCGCCGGCGCTGGGAGGAGGAGAACGACGACCTGGAACGTGAGTTCCTGGCGTTCAAGGCGGAGCAGGAAGAAGACGCCTGATCAAGCAGAGGACAGGCGCCAGCCACGGTCGGCGGTTGGCGCCGCCCCGTGCTTGCCGTACGGACGTGCGCCGGGAAGCACGCGAACAGTGGGTTCCGCCGGCGGTGACCCTGCCATGGTCACAGGATCACCGTCTGCGCGGATCGTCATACGCGCGGGGACTCACCTGCCGGCCTGTCGGCCGTCAGAACGTCCTCGCCTCGGAGAAGGGCGTGGACTTCCGATTCGCGGAAGCGCCGGTGCCCTCCGGGGGTGCGGATACTGCTGATGCGGCCTGCCGCAGCCCAGCGTGTAACCGTCTTTGGGTCTACCCGGAAGAGGGCGGCAACCTCTCCAGGGGTCAGCAGACGCTCGCTGCTACTCTCCACCAATCTCTCCCCCTCGCATCCCGCTTCCTGCCAGCGGGCGGACAGGTAACCAGTGTGTCGAGCGAAGCCTGATTTATCCGTGGTTTTCTACAAAGATCACGGGTTGTTATCAGCTGACTGCCCGATTGTTATATGATAGAGCCTCTTTGGGGCTCTCGTGGGTGTTTCTTTACGAAACTCCCTAACTGGGAACAGTAGCAGCGCTCGCGTCCGATGCGAAGAGCGACCGCTCCACAGGTCCGAGTAACCTCGAACACGTGCATCCCGTTCTCGTTTACACCCTGTCGCGGATCGGCCTGTTCGTCGTGACCCTCGGTGTGCTGTACCTGCTCGGCCTGACAAATCCGTTGATCCTGATGCTGGGTGCTTTCTTGATCAGCGGTCTGGCCAGCTACGTGCTGCTGTCGAAGCAGCGCGACGCCATGAGTGAACGGATCAGCGACAAGCTCGACCGGCCGAAGCCGCAGGACGACTAGGGCAGAGGGAACATGCCAATCCGGGCATGGTACTCCCGTCCGAGTCTCGTTGTGTCACTACCGACTAGTAGTCCGGTGTGATGCGCTGAAAACGCCTTCACCCCGATGCCGCGCTCCCGCGTTGGATTCCAACTGAGGGCCTTTCCGGTACGCGGATGAATGGCGCCGATGCCCGGCCGTGACACCGCTCCTGGACCCGCCGAGTCCCGCCCCCGCGGATTGTCCAGCCAGCGCTGATGCCCGCCGACGAAGACGGCCGCCCCCGTCACCGCGACCGCGTAGAGCGAGTCGCCGCCCGTGGCGTTGACCCAAGTGGGCTGGATGTTGGAGCCCTTCGCGTACGTCTCGAACCTGGCCGCCGTGTCGCACATCCCGCCTCTGGCGCCACCCGTGGTGACGACCGCGAAGTAGCTGCCGTCGGGCGCGAAGTCGATCCCTCGGACATATGAGGGGAACGCGGAGGCGCATTTGCGCGCGTACGCCGCGGTGCGCCATGGCGCGACCTTGGCCACGGGGCCGCTGATGTCGATCAGCCCGAGCTGGGGCCTGGAGTGGCCGTCCAGCGTGGTGAACGTGCCGTCCACGGCGAGCCGCCCGCGCGAGACGGCCAGCGAGTAGATCGTGATCCCGGACGTCAGCGGAGCTCCAGGCGTGATGGCGAAGCCCGGGTCGGCCGCGCCCGTGGTCGCGTCTAGCCTGGCCACCGCCTCACGCGGGCCGATGAAGTCCCCGCCGACGTACAGCTTGCCGCCCTGCCTGGCCAGCGCGGTCACCGAGCCGCCGAGGAGGCGCGGCCGGAACCCCGGCACCACCGCGCCGTCGGAGAGCCGGAGTCTGGCGAGCGCCCTGGAACGCGTGCCGTTGACGCCGTAGAACTCGCCACCGACATAGACGGTGCCCTGCTCGCCCGCGGCGAGCCCGTGGACGGGACCGGACACGATCGGGGCGAACTCGGGCAGGATCCGGCCGGTCCGCAGGTCGAAGGCGAACAGGTTGCCGCGGGGCAGGACGGTGGTGCGAGCAGCGTCGCTCACCTCGCTGAACGCCCCGCCGACCACGGCGGTGTGGCCGACGACGGCGATGGCGTTGACGATGCCGTCGAGCACATGGGGGGTGCTGTCGATCGGGTCGGCCGAAACGACGCGGGTGTGGGCGACAGGGGACGCCGCGGCGGGGTGCCCCTCCGCGACGACGGCCGAGGCGATGATCGCCGCAAGGGCGACACGGGCAAACATTCCCCAAGAGTTAGCAGACGTTGGGTAACCCCGCGGCTACTTTCCGTCCATTGTCCCATTGGCCAATAGGCTAAGGGCCATGACGCGCGCTCAGTTGGACAAGCAGCCGGATGAGGTCGCCGCGATGTTCGATCGCACCGCCCGGCGCTACGACCTGGTCAATGACGTGATCTCCCTCGGGCAGGTCAGGCTCTGGCGCAAGGCGGTGGCCGCCGCCGTGGACGCCGGGCCCGGCGAGCTCGTCCTCGACCTGGGGGCCGGCACCGGCACGTCCACTGACTCGTTCACCACGCTCGGCGCCCGTGCGATCGCCTCCGACTTCTCGCTCGGCATGCTCCGCACGGGCGTGCGCCGCCACGGCGGCAATGCGCTGAGCGGTGCGGGGGTGCCGTTCATCGCGGGGGACGCGTTGCGGCTGCCGTTCGCCGACGACTCCTTCGACGCGGTGACGATCTCGGTGGCGCTGCGCAACGTCCATGACACCTCGCAGGCGCTGCGCGAGATGCTGCGGGTGACCAAGCCAGGCGGGCGGCTGGTGATCCTGGAGTTCTCGCATGTGACGGTGCCCGCCGTCGACCTGGTCTACCGCGAATATCTGATGAGGCTGCTGCCGAAAGTGGCCAAAGTCTTCGGGTCCAATGACGATTCGTACGAATATCTGGCCGAGTCGATCCGGGATTGGCCCAACCAGGCCGCGCTCGCAGGGATCATTCAGCAGGCGGGCTGGGAGCGGGTGGCCTGGCGCAATCTGACGATGGGGATCGTCGCCATGCACAGGGGATTCAAGCCACTGTGAGGTCACGGGCGACACACCGTTCCTCTTGGATCACAGAACAGCACCCCGACTGCCACTATGTACAGGAAAAGCAGTAGACTGCGGGCCGACAAGTTTGTGAAGGGGTTCACAAAGGAACGAAGGCGCGCCACCCCACGGCCTTCGCGTGTGTAGGACAGGACAGGTCTAGTGACCGTGCCAACAGCCACTCAGGCTGACGCTGACGTCATCGTCGTCGGCGCCGGTCCCGCCGGTTCCGCAACCGCCTTTTACCTCGCTCAGTCCGGGCTCGACGTGCTGGTCCTGGAGAAGACCAGGTTCCCCCGCGAGAAGGTCTGCGGTGACGGCCTGACCCCGCGCGCGGTCAAGCAGCTGCAGAACATGGGCGTCGACATCGATGCGCCCGGCTGGGTCAGGAACAAGGGCCTGCGCGTCGTCGGCGGCGGCCACCGATTCGAGCTGGACTGGCCGCAACTCGATCGCTTCCCCGACTTCGGGCTGGTCCGCACCCGCATGGACTTCGACGAGATCGTCGCGGCCAACGCGGTCAAGAACGGCGTGCGGATGATGGAGGGCGTCACCGTCACGGGGCCCGTGCTCGACGACCGCAGCGGCCACATCGTCGGCGTGACGACCAAGGACGGGCGGACCTACCGCAGCCGCGTGGTGGTCGCCGCCGACGGCAACAGCACCCGGCTGGCCGTGGGCATGGGGCTGCACAAGCGTGAGGACCGGCCGATGGGCGTGGCCGTCCGCACCTATTTCGAGAGCCCCCGGCACGACGACGACTACCTCGAGATCTGGCTGGAGCTGCGGGATGGCGAAACGCTGCTGCCCGGCTACGGCTGGATCTTCGGCGTCGGCGACGGCACCGCCAACGTCGGGCTCGGGCTGCTCAACACCAGCGACCAGTTCAAGAACATCGACTACCGGGACCTGCTGCGACGCTGGTGCAAGGCCATGCCGGCCGACTGGGAGTTCACCGAGGAGAACATGACGGCCCCGATCCGCGGCGCCGCGCTCCCGATGGCCTTCAACCGGCAGCCGCACTACACGCGCGGGCTCGTGCTCGTCGGTGACTCGGGCGGGTCGATCAACCCGTTCAACGGCGAGGGCATCGCCTACGCCATGGAGACCGGCGAGATCGCCGCCGAAGTCATCGCGAAGGCGCTCAAGGGCACCACTCCCGCGCAGCGCGAGCGGACCCTGCGGACCTATCCCAAGACGCTGAAGGACGCCTACGGCGGATATTTCACGCTCGGAAGGTTGTTCGTAGAGGCGATTGGGAAGCCGGGTGTGATGAGCTTCGGCACCAGGCACGGGCTCCCTCACCCGAGGCTGATGCGCTTCGCGCTCAAACTCCTTGGTAATCTCACCGACCGGCGAGGCGATGCGTCCGACAAGATCATAAACGCACTTTCGAAGGTCGCCCCACCAGCATGAATCCCGCAATTAACAGATCCTGCTGCGCGCCCGCGCGCGCGGCGACTCCAGAGGAGGCGTAGCGATGGACCTTTACGTGCCCATCCTGGTGCTCGCCGTTCTCGCGGGGGGCTTCGCGATCTTCTCGGTCGCCATCGCTCCCTTCACCGGCCCCAAGCGCTGGAACCGCGCCAAGCTTGACGCCTATGAATGCGGCATCGAGCCGACGCCCCAGCCCGTCGGTGGCGGACGGTTCCCGCTCAAATACATGGTCACCGCGATGCTCTTCATCGTGTTCGACATCGAGATCATCTTCCTTTATCCGTGGGCTGTCTCGTTCGCGCCGCAGACGGACGACCTCGGCCGCCAGCTCGCCTCGGGCCTCGGCTTGTTCGCGCTCGTGGAGATGCTGCTGTTCATCGTCACCGTGCTCGTCGCCTATGCGTACGTGTGGCGCCGCAAGGGTCTGGACTGGGACTGAAAATGGGACTTGAAGAAAAACTCCCCAGCGGGTTCATCCTCAGCACGGTCGAACAGGCCGCCGGATGGGCACGCAAGAACTCCGTATGGCCGGCCACCTTCGGGCTGGCATGCTGCGCCATCGAACTGATGGCCACCGGTGGCCCCCACTACGACCTGGCGCGCTTCGGCATGGAGCGCGCTTCGGCGTCTCCGCGCCAGGCCGACCTGATGATCGTCGCCGGGCGCGTCTCCCAGAAGATGGCCCCCGTGCTGCGCCAGATCTACGACCAGATGGCCGAGCCCAAGTGGGTCATCGCCATGGGCGTGTGCGCCTCCAGCGGCGGCATGTTCAACAACTACGCCATCGTGCAGGGCGTGGACCACGTCGTGCCGGTCGACATCTACCTGCCGGGCTGCCCGCCGCGGCCCGAGATGCTGATCGACGCCATCGTCAAGCTGCACGACAAGATCCAGAACATGAAGTTCGGCGCGCACCGTGCCAAGCAGATCGAGGAGCTCGAGCTGCAGGCGCTGCGCACGCTGCCGCTGATCGACCAGGGGGCCGCGAAGTGACCTCGCCCGACAACCTCCCCGGCAGCCCGGACAGCGGTGAGACCCCCGAGGTCGCCGTCCCGGCGGTGCCCGAGGCGCCCGTCGCCAGGCGCGGCATGTTCGGGGCATCGGACACCGGCGACACCTCCGGCTACGGTGGCCTCGTCGTCCGCCGGGCGCCGCAGATCTCGACGCCCCGCCCGTACGGGAGCTACTTCGACGAGATCGTCGACACCCTGGCGTTCGACGACGCCATCGAGCGCGTGGTCGTGGACCGCGGCGAGCTGACCCTGCACGTCAAGCGCGAGCGCCTCGTCGAGGTGTGCCAGAAGCTGCGTGACGACCCGGCGCTGCGCTTCGAGCTGTCGCTCGGCGTGTCCGGCGTCCACTACCCGCACCTGGTGGGCGAGGAGCTGCACGCGGTCATCCACCTGTGCTCGATCACCCATAACCGGCGCGTGCGCGTCGAGGCGAGTGCGCCGGACGCCGACCCGCACATTCCATCGACCGTGAGCGTTTACCCTGGTCACGACTGGCATGAGCGGGAGACGTACGACTTCTTCGGGATCGTCTTCGACGGGCACCCCGCGCTCACCCGGATCATGATGCCGGACGACTGGGACGGTCACCCGCAGCGTAAGGACTACCCGCTCGGCGGCATCCCGGTCGAATACCGCGGCGCCACCATCCCCGCGCCGGACCAGAGGAGAAGCTACTCATGAGCACCGCTTATGACGAGGCGACCGAGGGCAAGGTCTACTCGGTCAACGGCGGCGACTGGGACCAGGTCGTCACCGGCGCGCGCGACACCGAAGAGGAGCGCCTGGTCGTCAACATGGGCCCGCAGCACCCGTCCACGCACGGCGTGCTCCGTCTGGTCCTGACCCTCGACGGCGAGACGGTGACCGAGGCCCGCGGCGTCATCGGCTACCTGCACACCGGCATCGAGAAGAACATGGAATTCCGAACGTGGACCCAGGGGACCACGTTCGTGACCCGCATGGACTACCTCTCGCCGATCTTCAACGAGACCGCCTACAGCATGGGCGTGGAGAAGTTGCTCGGCATCACCGACCGCGTCCCTGAGCGGGCGCAGGCCATCCGCGTGATGATGATGGAGCTCAACCGCATCGCCTCGCACCTGGTGGCCATGGGCACGTTCGGCATGGAGCTGGGCGCGACCACGCCGTTCCTGTTCGGGTACCGCGACCGCGAGATGGTCATGGACCTGTTCGAGTACATCACCGGCCTGCGCATGAACCACGCCTACGTCCGCCCCGGCGGCGTCAGCGTCGACCTGCCGGCCGGCGCGGTGGACAAGGTCGGGGAGTTCCTCAAGGAGATGCCCAAGCGGATCAAGGACATCCGCAAGCTCCTCGACGAGAACCCGGTCTACGTGCGCCGCACCAGGGACGTGGCCTACCTTGACCTGACCGGCTGCATGGCGCTCGGCGTCACAGGACCGATCCTCCGCGCCGCGGGCCTGCCGTGGGACCTACGCAAGTCGCAGCCCTACTGCGGCTACGAGACGTACGAGTTCGACGTCCCCACCGAGCGCGGCTGCGACGTCTACTCGCGCTACCTCGTGCGCATGAAGGAGATGGAGGAGTCCCTCAAGATCATCGAGCAGGCCCTGGATCGCATCGCCGGTCCGCTCAAGGGCGACCCGGTGATGATCGAGGACAAGAAGATCGGCTGGCCGGCGCAGCTCGCGCTCGGTCCCGACGGGTTCGGCAACTCGCCCGACCACATCGCCCACATCATGGGCACCTCGATGGAGGCCCTCATCCACCACTTCAAGCTGGTGACCGAGGGCTTCAGGGTGCCGGCCGGGCAGGCGTACGCCAGCATCGAGTCCCCCAAGGGCGAGCTCGGCGCGCACGTGGTCAGCGACGGCGGCACCCGGCCGTACCGCGTGCACTTCCGCGAGCCGTCCTTCTGCAACCTGCAGAGCTTCCCCGCGATGGCGGAGGGCGGCCAGGTCGCCGACGTGATCGCCGCGGTTGCTTCAATCGACCCCGTCATGGGAGGTGTGGACCGGTGACGTATTCACCGGAGATCCGCGAGCGTCTGGAAAAGGACGCCAAGGAGATCATCGGGCGCTACCCGAAGACGCGGTCGGCGCTGCTGCCGCTGCTCCACCTCGTGCAGTCCGAGGACGGTTACGTCTCCGACGACGGGCAGGAGTTCTGCGCGGAGCTGCTGGGCCTCAGCAAGGCCGAGGTCACGGGCGTGGCGACGTTCTACACCATGTACAAGCGCAAGCCCGTCGGCGACTACCACGTCGGCGTGTGCATCAACGCGCTGTGCGCCGTCATGGGCGGCGACCAGATCTGGGAGGAGCTGTCGGAGCACGTCGGCGTCGATCACGACGAGGCGACCCCGGACGGCAAGGTCTCGCTGGAGCGCATCGAGTGCAACGCGGCCTGCGACTTTGCTCCCGTCATGATGGTCAACTGGGAGTTCTTCGACAATCAGACGCCAGGGTCGGCCAAGCAGCTCGTCGACGACCTGCGTGACGGCAAGGACGTGCGGCCCACGCGCGGCCCGAAGAAGTTGTGCACCTTCAAGGAGGCCTCGCGGGTGCTCGCGGGCCTGCCGGACGACCAGGCGGGCGACGGCCCGTCGGCCGCGGGCCCCTCGCTCGAGGGCCTGAAGGTGGCCAAGGCCAGAGGATGGAAGGCCCCCGAGGCATGACGACCACTTTGACACCGGTCCTGACCGCGAATTGGGACCAGCCCAACTCCTTCACCCTCGACGTCTACGGCGAGTACGAAGCGGCGAAGAAGGCGCTGGGCATGGACCCCGACGCCGTCATCCAGGCCGTCAAGGACTCGGGTCTGCGCGGCCGCGGCGGCGCGGGCTTCCCGACGGGCATGAAGTGGGGCTTCATCCCGCAGGGTGACGGCAAGCCGCACTACCTCGTCGTCAACGCCGACGAGTCGGAGCCGGGCACCTGCAAGGACATCCCGCTCATGATGGCCAACCCGCACGCGCTGGTCGAGGGCATCATCATCACGTCCTACGCGATCCGCGCCAACCACGCCTTCATCTACGTGCGCGGCGAGGTCCTGCACGTGATCAGGCGGCTGCACGCGGCCGTGCGGGAGGCGTACGAGAAGGGTTACCTCGGCAGCGACATCCTCGGCTCGGGCTACGACCTGGAGCTGGTGGTGCACAGCGGCGCGGGCGCGTACATCTGCGGCGAGGAGACGGCGCTGCTCGACTCGCTGGAAGGCTTCAGAGGTCAACCGCGGCTCAAGCCCCCGTTCCCGGCCGTGGCGGGCCTCTACGCCTCGCCTACCGTCGTGAACAACGTCGAGTCGATCGCCAGTGTTCCCTCGATCATCGCCAACGGCGCCGACTGGTTCGCCGGGATGGGCACCGAGAAGTCCAAGGGCTTCGGCATCTTCTCGCTCAGCGGCCACGTGACCCGGCCCGGCCAGTACGAGGCGCCGCTCGGCATCACGCTGCGCGAGCTGCTCGACATGGCCGGCGGCGTCCGCGAGGGGCACCAGATCAAGTTCTGGACCCCGGGCGGCTCCTCCACGCCGATCTTCACCGACGAGCACCTGGACGTGCCGCTCGACTTCGAGGCGGTCGGCGCCAAGGGCTCCATGCTCGGCACCCGCGCGCTGCAGATCTTCGACGAGACCACCTGTGTGGTCCGCACCGTGCTGCGGTGGACGGAGTTCTACGCCCACGAGTCGTGCGGCAAGTGCACGCCGTGCCGCGAGGGCACGTACTGGCTCAAGCAGGTGCTCAAGCGCCTTGAGAAGGGCCAGGGCACCGAGGAGGACCTGACCACGATCACCGACATCGCGGACAACATCCTCGGTCGCTCGTTCTGCGCCCTGGGCGACGGCGCGACCAGCCCGATTCACTCCTCGGTGAAGTACTTCCGCGAGGAGTACCTCAAGCACTTCGAGATCGGCGGCTGCCCGTTCGACCCGAAGAAGTCCACTCTCTGGGGTGAGCAGTGACCGTCGTAGAAACAGAAACGAACCTGGTGACCCTGACCATCGACGGGTTCCAGGTCAGTGTCCCCAAAGGCACCCTGATCATCCGGGCCGCCGAGCTGCTGGGCATCCAGATCCCCAGGTTCTGCGACCACCCGCTGCTGGACCCGGCGGCCAACTGCCGCCAGTGTCTGGTCGACATCCCCGACGCGGGCAACGGCCGCGGCTTCCCCAAGCCGCAGCCGTCGTGCGCGATCGAGGTCGCCGAGGGCATGGTCGTGCAGACCCAGCTGACCTCGCCGGTCGCCGAGAAGGCGCAGCGGGCGGCGATGGAGTTCCTGCTGCTCAACCACCCGCTGGACTGCCCGGTCTGCGACAAGGGCGGCGAGTGCCCGCTGCAGAACCAGGCCATGTCCAACGGCCGCGGCGAGTCCAGGTTCCAGGAGCAGAAGCGCACCTTCCCCAAGCCGCTGCCGCTGTCCACACAGGTGCTGCTGGACCGTGAGCGTTGCGTGCAGTGCGCGCGCTGCATCCGCTTCTCCGACCAGATCGCCGGCGACCCGCTCATCGAGTTCTTCGAGCGCGGGGCCAAGGAGCAGGTGCGTACGGCCGACGGCAAGCCGTTCAACTCCTACTTCTCCGGCAACACGGTGCAGATCTGCCCGGTCGGAGCGCTCACCGGCGCCGCCTACCGGTTCCGCGCCCGCCCGTTCGACCTGGTGTCCACGCCGAGCGCGTGCGAGCACTGCGCCGCCGGCTGCGCCCAGCGCACCGACCACCGGCGCGGCCGCGTCACCCGCCGACTGGCCGGCAACGACCCGCAGGTCAACGAGGAGTGGAACTGCGACAAGGGCCGCTGGGCGTTCACGTACGCCACGCAGCCCGACCGCCTCAAGACGCCGTTGATCCGCAACGAGGAAGGCGTGCTCGTGCCGGCCTCGTGGCCGGAGGCGCTGGCCGTCGCCGCCCAGGGCCTGGCCAAGGCCCGCGGCAAGGCGGGTGTGCTGGTCGGCGGCCGGGTCACGGTCGAGGACGCCTACGCCTACGCCAAGTTCGCCAGGCTGGCGCTGGAGACCAACGACATCGACTTCCGCGCCCGGCCGCACTCCACAGAGGAGGCCCAGTTCCTGGCGCACGCGGTGGCCGGCAAGGGCATCGAGGTCAACTACAGCGACCTGGAGAACGCCCCGCACGTGCTGCTCGTCGGGTTCGAACCCGAGGAGGAGTCCCCGATCGTCTTCCTGCGCCTGCGCAAGGCGTGGATGAAGAAGGGGCTCAAGGTCAGCTCGATCGCGCCATTCGTCACCCCCGGCCTGGAGAAGATGGGCGGCACGCTCATCCGCACCGCGCCGGGCGCCGAGGCCGACGCGATCGGCGATCTGGTCGGCACGGTGCCCGAGGGCACGGTCATCCTGGCGGGCGAGCGGCTGGCCACCGTGCCCGGCGCCCTGTCCGCCGCGGTACGCCTGGCCGCCGCCTCCGGTGGCAAGCTCGCCTGGATCCCGCGCAGGGCGGGTGAGCGCGGCGCGGTCGAGGCCGGTGCGCTGCCCAACCTGCTGCCGATCGGCCGCCCGGTGGACGACGAGACCGCCAGGGCCGAGGTGGCCAGGGCGTGGAACGTGTCCTCGCTGCCCGCCGCGCCCGGCCGCGACACCGCGGACATCCTCACGGCCGCTCGCGACGGTGACATCGACGCGCTGGTCGTGGCCGGTGTCGATCCGTACGATCTGGCCGACCCGGCGGCGGCGCTCGACGCGCTCGAGCACACGCCGTTCATCGTCAGCCTGGAGATCCGCGCCAGCGCCGTCACCGACCGCGCCGACGTGGTCCTGCCCGTCGCCGCCGTGCAGGAGAAGGCGGGCACGTTCGTCAACTGGGAAGGCCGCGGCCGCTCGTTCGAGGCGCCGCTGAGGGTCCCCGGTCTGCAGAGCGA
This sequence comes from Nonomuraea sp. 3N208, assembly GCF_052245935.1. Classification (NCBI taxonomy): domain Bacteria; kingdom Bacillati; phylum Actinomycetota; class Actinomycetes; order Streptosporangiales; family Streptosporangiaceae; genus Nonomuraea; species Nonomuraea sp. 3N208. The sequence continues at coordinate 124,269 of NZ_JBQQBR010000038.1, forward strand.
CCTGGTCGTGATCGGCAATGTGGCCGACCGGATGGACGTGCACCTGGGCCTGCCGGACGCCAAGAGCGCCCGGCGCGAGCTGTCCACCCTGGGCGCCTGGCGCGGCAGCCGGGTCAGCGCCCCGAACGCCCTGACCCGCACCCAGGAGGTGCCCGAGGCAGGCCAGGCGCTGCTGGCCACCTGGCATCTGCTGCTCGATGACGGCAGGCTGCAGGACGGCGAGCCGTACCTCGCGGGCACCGCCCGCACCGCCGAAGCACTGGTCTCCGAGAGCACGGCCGCCGAGCTGGGCATCGCCGACGGCGACAAGCTCGTCGTGGGCGACAACGTCACCCTGCCGGTGCGCGTCGCCGACCTGCCGGACCGGGTGGTCTGGGTGCCTTCGAACTCCGGCGGCTGCGCGGTCACGCGTGACCTGCGCGCGGTGGCCGGCGACATCGTCACCATCGGGAGCGCCTCATGACCCACGTTCTCGCGGCCGATCCCACCCTCGCCGACTTCGGCAAGGACCCGCTGTGGATCACCATCATCAAGGCCGTGATGTTGTTCCTCTTCCTGATGCTGGGCGTCCTGTTCGGTGTCTGGTTCGAGCGCAAGCTGATCAGCCGCATGCAGAACCGCTACGGCCCCAACCGGGCCGGCAAGTTCGGCCTGCTGCAGTCCGTGGCCGACGGCCTGAAGATGGGTCTGAAAGAGGACCTCTTCCCGCGGACCGTGGACAAGGTGCTCTACCTGCTGGCCCCGGTCATCATGGTGATCCCGGCGTTCCTGGCCTTCTCGATCGTGCCGTTCGCGCCGATGGTCAACCTGTTCGGCGTGCAGACGCCGCTGCAGCTGGTCGACCTGCCGGTGGCGGTGCTGTTCATGCTGGCCATGGGCGCCGTGTCGGTCTACGGCGTGGTGCTGGCGGGGTGGTCGTCGCGCTCGCCGTACGCGCTGCTCGGCGGGCTGCGGTCGGCGGCCCAGG
>NZ_JBQQBR010000039.1:0-122500 GCF_052245935.1 Nonomuraea sp. 3N208
TGCGTCCTTGGGCTCCTTGCGTGCCACTGCGGCGTCCTCCAGGTCGATCTCCGTCGATGCCTGGATCACAGTACTCATCAGGTGCGTTCTCCTTGATCAGGAGTTACACCGAAAACCGTACAGTCCCGTCTCGCATGGTGTAGGTGAAGAAGCCGAAGGCGTCTCGGCCGGCGGGCGTGACGTATTCGCGGTAGGTCAAGGCGCGGCCGCCTGTGAAGTACTGGTAGAAGTTCCGGAGAAAGAACTGCAGACCGATCGAGACGATCATCATGGCGATGAGTCCCGTTCCGCGGCGTCTGAGTGGACCCCACAAACCCTTTTCGTTCAGGTAGCCGAACAGTGCCGACAGCGCTACCGCCACCGCCACCGCCACCGCGATGGGCAGCCCTATGACCCGGTTGCCGAGATAGGTGGCGAATGCCCCGAAGGTCACCAGCTCGCCGTGGGAGAAGTTCGACAGTCCCGTCGTGCCGAACACCATGGACAGGCCAAGAGCCCCCAATGACAGCACCAGGCCGAACAGCAGACCGTTGTAGAGCAGTTGGGGGACCTGGTCCCACACCGTCGACACTCGACGCGTATCGGGACCGAGGGGGAAGTTGACGGTGATCGTGCTCAAGGTGCCCGTTGGCCGCAAGGTGTTCGACGCTCCGTCGCGGACCTGCACACCATCGGGAAGCGTCTTGGTGTCCAAGATGACGGCCAGGGTGCCCGAGTCGCTGCCGGGCACAGTGATCGCGAACCGGCCTTGGTCGTTGCTGACGCCCGTGTAGGTCTTACCCGTACTGGACTGGACATTGATCTTCACCCCGGCGACCGGTGCGTTGTTGTCGGCAGAGTTGCGCAACGTTCCCTGCACGGTCCGATCACCAGCCGCGTACGTCGGACCGCCCACTGCCACGACGCCGAGCAGGGCGATCGAGAGCATGACCGCTCCCAGCAGTAGTGACAGGCGAGCAGGATGGCTGCGTACGCGCCAACGTGCACGGGGTGGTCTCATGGCCGCTCCGAAATTGCATGGCGGGATATCTGATCGGCCTGCGGCGGGCGGGCCGGCAGGCAGCGACGACAGCGTGGGGAGACGGACGACCGATACCGCTCTGCCGCGGGCTGCGTCGGCCGTACCGCGGATTTCGGGTGGCCGATTCTCGCGGTTCTGGAATGCTATGCGCCGCCCATTGCCCGGTCCAGTCGTCGTTATCGATGCGCACTCATCGATATTTTCGACCAATCAACTGGGAAGAAGCCGCATGTAGTGCTGTGACCGCGTAGGTTCGCCGGGTTGGTGGTCGTGGCGGTTGGATGCCCTCAATGCGGGGCGGCAAATGTTTTCGCGTACGATTCGTTATCTCAAGCGACGAATCGATGGTCGCGGGCGGCGATTGGTGCGTGATGTACGACCTTCACCGGCTTCGGTTGCTGCGCGAACTCAAGCACCGCGGCACCCTTGCAGCTGTGGCTTCGGCCCTCTCGTACAGTCCTTCGACCATCTCTTCGCAGCTTTCGCAGCTGGAGGCCGAGGTGGGCGTCCCGCTCCTGGAACCTATGGGACGTCGGGTCCGTCTGACGCCCGCGGCGGAGATGCTGGTGGGGCATATCGAGGTGATCTTGGACCGGCTCGAGCAGGCTGAGGCCGATATCGCGCGGTCTAAAACGGTGCTCGAGGGGGACCTGCGGATTGCAACCTTCCAGACTGCTGCTAAGACTCTGGTCCTACCTGCCGTAGAGCTGCTTCAGCGCGAGCATCCGCAGCTTCGCGTCTACGTGCATCAGGAGAACGAACGCACACCGCTGCGGGCGCTTGTCGCGCACGAATTCGACCTGGTCATCGCCGAGGACTACCCGGGAGAGCCGCCGTCGGCTCTGACCGGCCTGCACACTCAGCTTCTCCTCGAGGATCCTCTTCTTCTGGCCACCCCACCGGACGGCGAGCCGCCGCAACTCGCAGCTCTCGCACACCTGCCTTGGGTCATGGAGCCCGAGGGCAATGCCGCCAGGCGCTGGGCCAGCGCCGTCTGTCGCCAAGCCGGCTTTGAACCCCACGTTCGCTACCAGTCGACCGACCTCACCTTCCACGTGCGATTGATCGAAGCCGGGCAGGCGGTCGGATTCCTACCCAAACTTGCCTGGGGCGTCCACGCTCCTACAGTGACACTTACCGAGCTGACGCCGCCGAACGCTCGGCGCGTGCTCATCGCTACCCGCACTGGCAGCCACCATCACCCGGCCGTCGTTGCTGCCCGCGTCGCGCTCGACCGAATCAGCCGCAGCGCACGAGATCTGACCCGGAGTTGACCGCCGAGTCCGCGATCGGCCCCGGTGCGGAGTTGCCATCAGCGCGGCCCGCCGCCGGCCACGATCCTCCCAGGAGGGGAATCCCCACAGGTACATGACCCCACCTGGCCGGAGGCCGTAGTTGCGTTCTTCGACGATCATGGTTACTTCTGCTCCGTATCAGTGTTGGCCGGGCCGAGCAGCCGGTGGAGCCGGTCGACGGCCGGGCCGAGCGCGGCCTCGTCGGCGCGCGCCGCGACGTACCGGTCGGGGCGAGTGAGGACGAAGCGGGTGGAGTGCCGGGTGAACCACTCGCGCAGATATCCCTCGACGTCCTCGACGACCCGCGTCTCCGGGTTGACGGTCGCGCGCCGCGCCCGGCCGGCGCGCGAGTCGACGACCTTGACGAAGGTGGCGCCGAGTGCGGTGAGGTAGTCGCGCTGGGCGCCGGAGAGGTGCTCGGCCGGGTCGGCGCCGAAGCCCACCACCGCGAACCAGGGGCCGAGCACGTCGTCCAAGCGCAGGACGTCGCCCTCGGCGTTCTCGACCAGAGGCTGGATGAACATGCGCCCGACCGGCGACCGCCGGCCGCCCCCGTCGGGGACCACGACGCCGTCGGTGTACTGCGGCATCGGCTTGAACCGCATCTGCAGGACCCAGTCGCGCACCGCCGGCGCTCGCACGACGGCGTGGAAGAACACGTCGCGTGCGGTCGCCACCAGGCGGTTGGTGGGTGACAGGATGCGGCCGAGCGTGGTCGACAGGTCGATCATCGCCTGCGCGTGGGGGCGCCGCTCGGTGTCGTACGTGGCCAGGATGCCCGGATCGGCGTGCCCCCTGACGGCAGCGGCGATCTTCCAGGCGACATTGGTGACATCGCGGATGCCGGTGTTCATCCCCTGACCCGCCCAGGGCGGCATGAGGTGGGCGGCATCACCGACGAGGCACACGCGGCCGACGGTGAACCGCCGGGCGATCCGCGAGTGGTGGGTGTAGACGCGTGCCCTGATGATGTTGAGCCGCGCCGGGTCCTCGACATGGTGGCCGAGCAGCTCGTGCACCTTGTCCGTCTTGAGCATCTCGTCGTCGTCCTCGCCGGGGAACACCATGAACTCCCAGCGCCGGAGGTCGTGCGGCAGATGGACGCAGACGTACGGCCGCGCCGGATCGCAGTGCAACGCGGTGTACTGGGCGTCGAGAGGGTCGTTGTCACACTCGACGACCACCCACTTGCGCGGATGCGTGTCGCCCTCCAGCTCCACGCCCAGCAGCTCGCGGACGGTGCTGCGGCCTCCGTCGGCACCGATCACGTACTCGGCGCGGACCCGCAGGGTCTCTCCTCCGGGAGCCTGGACGTCGAGCTCGACCCCGTCGCCGTCCTGCTCCAGCCGGACGACCTCGTGCCCGAGCAGCACACGCACCGAGGGGAACCGGTGCAGGCCGCGGCGCAGCACCACTTCGCAGCTGGGCTGCACGAAGATGTTGCGCCGGGACCAGCCGTACTCGCGCGTGGCCGGCCGGACGTCGGCGAAGCACCGGTTGCGGCCGTCGAAGAACCGCAGCGGCACGTTCTGGATCATGTCCTTGATCAGCTCGTCGGCCAGGCCCACGGCTTGATAGCTGCGCAGACATTCGTCGTCCATGCCGACCGCGCGCGGGTAGTCGATGATCTCGAGGGAGCGCTCGATGAGCAGGACGTCCACGCCGTACTTGCCGAGAAAGTTCGCAAGGGTGGCGCCCGCCGGGCCGGCGCCGACCACGGCGACCTGGGTCCGCAGCGTGCGGGTCATGGCCGCTCCCGATGCCGGTCCAGGAACTCCCGCAGGGCGGTCAGGTAGTCGGCCAGGTTGTCGTCGTGCACATAGTGCCCGGCCCCGCGGATCTCCTGCCAGGTGAGCAGCGACTGGCGGGCGGCCATCTCGGCGCACGTGGCGGCGGGCAGGAAGTCCGACCGGGCACCGCGGAGCACCAGCGTCGGGCACCGCAGCGCTTCGACGTGCGGCCACAGATCTACGGTGCGTGCCGGGTCGGGATCCAGGCGCACCCGCGCGATGCCCTCGAGGTCGAACTTCCACACCCACTGGCCGCCGGCGGCCGCACGGACGGTGTTGTCGATCCGGGAGTCGAGCGCGGCCTGCGACATGTCCGGGCGCACGCTCCGCCAGTACGCAAGCGCCTCGTCCCGCCCAGCGAACGCGCGCGGCGTCCGCCCGAGTTCGCGCCTGATCCGCTCCGCGCCCGCGCCGGACGCCGACGAACCGGGCCCGATGTCCTCGATCACCGCGAGCCGGACCCGCTCCGGGTGCCGTGCCGCGTAGACGATCGCGTTGGTGCCGCCCATGGAATGACCGACGAGCGTGAAGCGACGCAGGTCCAACGCGTCGGCGAGCTGCTCGACATCGCTGACATAGGCATCGGTGACGTATTCGCCCGCCGGATCCCAGGCGCTGTCACCGCGGCCCCGGTGGTCCAGGGCGATGAGCCGATGGCGATCGGCCAGCTCCGCCGCCACCGGCTCCCACGTCCGCGCGTAGCTTCGCAGACCGTGCAGCAGCACGATCGGGGGCGCGTCCGGCACGCCCCACTCCACGTAGTGCGCGCGCAGACCGTTCAGCGTGGTGAACCGGTCGGCGCCCGCGGTCGGCTTCGTCGGCACGGCCACGCTCACCGCAGCCCGTCTCGGCCCTCGATCGCACCGGCCGTCAGCCCGCCGAGGCGCGCGTGCAACCGCCCACGGGTGGCGAAGGCAAAGATCGCCACCACCTCGTCCGGTGCGGGCGCGTCGGTGAAGGTCACGGTGACGGTGTCGTAGTGCGAGCGCACGTAGAGCGCGTCCTTGTGCGCGAGCGGCACGTCGATGCTCGTGCCCGGGGCGGCGCGCTTGCCAGTGGAGGGCACCCAGGACTTGCCTCCGCCGACCGCCTCCCGGACCGGGTCGGCGAACACCTGGGTGAGGAAGGCGTTGCCGTGCTCGTACTCGCCGCCGGTTCCCACCAGGCAGGCCTTGCCGTAGCTCTCGATCGGCCGGCCTTCGGCCGCCGACTTGACGCGGCGGCCGAACTCCAGGCCGAGCGCGGCCGAGCGGCCCACGATCTCGTCGAGGGATTCGCTGTAGCGGCCCGCGTAGGGGTTGTGGATCGCCGCGGCGATGACGATCTTCCGCACCGGCTCGCCGTCGGCCAGGGCGCCGGTCTCGGTGGCCAGGGTGTCCTCGATGTAGGTGAACCACTTGCGGATGTGGTAGCCCTCGAAATTTGGGTCGCGCATGGGTCTCTCCAGTGATCAGGTGTAGAGCGGATCGAGATCGACGGTCTCGCTCGGCGCGTTGTGCTCGCCGAGGATCCGCTTGCCCTCCTCGTCGTCCTGCACGGTCTCGCAGAAGAACTCGAAGCGGTTGCCGTCGGGATCGGTGAAGTACACGCCGAAGCCCACCTTGTGGTCGGTCGTCTTCACCACGGGCACACCCTTGCTGAGCAGCATGCCGTACAGGCGGCGCAGCTCGTCCAGGTCGCCGTCGATCTCCAGGCCGTAGTGCTGCAGCCCGATGCCACCGGGCCTGGCGCCGTCCTCGGCGCGGATCAGCGCGATGTCGTGGTGCTTGAGCCCGTAGGAGAGGAAGACCCATTCAGGCCCGCGGGCGGTGACCTCCATGCCGAGCACGTCCTCGTACCATTTCGCCGAGACCTCGGGGTCGCCGACGAACAGCGACAGGTGGGTGCGCCGCACCCGTGGTTTCACACTGGAAACGGCGTCGGTCGTGGACCGCGGTGCGTCGTCCTTGGCCATCATCATGTGCCTCCTTAGTGGGCGCCGGGACCCGCGGCGACGGCCGGGGTCCATGCCACGTCGGTGATTTCGGGGAACTCGCGCCATTCCTTGGTCCAGGTCCGTCCGGCGTCGGTGGACCGCAGGAGGTGGCCGTACTTGGTGCCGGCGAAGACCGTCGAGGGGTCGGCCGGGTGAGTGCCGAATGCCCACACCGTGGAGTTGGCCGGAGTGTCGAGATCGGCCTCGGTCCAGGTCCGCGCGAGGTCGGTCGAGTAGAGGATCTTCGTCATCGTGCCGGGTGTGGCGTCGCCGATGCCGAGCAGCAGGTCGTCGGTACCGGAAATCGGCATCACCAGGCGCGTGTAGTAGATCCCGTACTTCCGGCGGGTGTCCTGCCGGGTCCAGGTCCGGCCGTCGTCCTGGCTGACGAACAGCGCGTTGACGACCGCGACCACGATCGTCTTGGGCGGACCGGCGAGGACCACGATGCTGTGGATGTCGGAGTTGGTGACCCCGTCCGGCAGCGACGCGGGGGTGCCGTCCACGCGCTGCCAGGTGTACCCCCGGTCGCGCGTGCGCCACAGGCCGCCCTCTTCGACGCCGAACCACGCGCCCCCGCTGTCGACATGATCCCACGTCACCGTGAGGATGCGCGGGCGGTTGACCCCGGCGCAGAACTCGGGGATCTCGGGGGGAAGCCGGTCCCAGCTCTTCCCGGCGTCGGTGGTGCGGAACACCGCCGACCGGGAGGGGGCGCCGGTGCCGGCGAGCATGCGGTCCGGATCCGCGGGGTCGATGGCCAGCGACCAGATGTGCATGCCGTTCATCGGAGAGTCGACACGGTGCCAGGTCACGCCGGTGTCGTCGCTGCGGACCAGGCCGACGTCAGCCCCCGCGTAGATCACCTGTGGATCGGCGGGGTGGACGGCCAGGCACCGCACCACGGCGTCGAACTCCACTTCCTGCCCCGGGGGGATCCGGTACCAGGTTCTGCCGTCGTCCGCGCTGGACAGCACACCCTGTCCGGCGGTTGCCACGAGAATCGTTCCTTCCATGGCGATGCTCCTTGGTCGAGGGTCAGAGGAAGATGCCGCGGGTGAGCCCGCCGTCGATGCCGAGCGATTCACCCGTGATGCCGCCGGCGTGCGGCGAGGCCAGGAAGCACAGCGTGCGGGCGACTTCCTGCGCGGTCAGGACCCGGCGGATCGGTGTCCGATCGATGAAGTTCTGCTCGACCTGCTGCGGTGTGATGCCCTGTTTGGCCGCTTCCTTCTCGTACAGTTCGTGGATGTGCTCGGTCTCCACCACCCCCGGGTGCACCGTGTTCACCGTGATCCCGAACGGGCCGAGCTGGTCCGACAGGGCCTTGGTCATGTGCACGACGGCGAGGTTGCGCATGCCGGACAGGGCGTGGCTGGACCGGCCGGTCAGCCCGCCGATGTTGAGGATGCGCCCGTAGCCGAGTTTCCGCATGTGCGGCGCGGCCGCCTGCGCGCACCGGAAGTAGCCGACGACCTTGGTGTTCAGGTCGGTCAGCAGGAGATCGGGGTCGGCCTCGTCGACCGAGTTGCGCACCAGTCCCGACGGTGCGGCGGCGCCGTTGACGAGGATGTCGACGCGGCCCAGTTCGCCGGCCGCCGCATCCATCATCGCGCGCACCGAGGTGGTGCTGGTGGTGTCGGCCACGAGAGGCACGACGCGTCCACCCAGCTCGGCCTCGATCTCCTTGGCGGTCTCCTCCAGGAGATGCCTGCGCCGGGCGGCGATCACCACCGAGACGCCTTCCTTCACCAGCTCACGGGCCACGGCCCGGCCGATGCCGAGCGCGCCGCCGGTGACGACGGCGACCCGCCCGCGAAGCTCGAGATCCACGACGTTCCTCTCCTGGTTCGGTGTTCTCACGTGAGGTTCACCCACACGCTTTTGGTCTCGGTGTAGTGCTCGAGCACCTCGCGGCCCATCTCCCGTCCCCAGCCGGACTGCTTGTAGCCGCCGAAGGGGGAGCCCGGGTCGGTGAGGTTGTAGCAGTTGACCCACACCGTTCCGGCCCGGATCGCCGCCGCGATGCGATGGGCCATCTTCAGGTCCTGCGTCCACACCCCGGCGGAAAGGCCGTAGGGAGTGTCGTTGGCCTTGGCGACGAGGTCGTCGATGTCGTTCCACTCCATCGCGACCAGGACCGGGCCGAAGATCTCCTCGCGCACCACCCGCATCGAATGGTCGGTCTCGACGAAGATGGTCGGTTGCAGGAAGAAGCCGTCGCGGTAGTCCTCGCCGAGCCCGTCCGGCCGTCCGCCGCCGGTGGCCAGCTCGGCGCCCTCCTGCCGGCCGGAGACGATGTACTCCCCCACCCGAGCGAGCTGCTTCGCCGACACCAGCGGGCCCATCTCGGTGCCCGGATCGGTGCCGGGACCCACCACGATGCGGCGGGCGCGCTCGACCAGCGCGGCCATCACCTCGTCGTAGATGCGCTTGTGCACGTACAGGCGCGACCCTGCGGTGCAGGTCTGTCCCTGGTTGAAGAAGATCGCGTCCGCGGCCGCCTCGGCGACCTGCGCGGGGTCGGCGTCCGGCAGGACGATGTGCGGCGATTTCCCGCCCAGCTCCAGCGACACCTTCTTCAGATTGCCCGTCGCGGCCCGCGCGACCAGCCGCCCGACCTCGGTGGACCCGGTGAAGGCGATCTTGTCGACACCCGGGTGGTCCGCGAGCGCCGCGCCGGCCTCGGCACCGGTGCCGGTGATCACGTTGACGACCCCGTCCGGGAAGCCCGCCTCCTGGATGAGCTCCGCCAGCCGCAGCGTGGACAGCGACGTCTCCTCGGCCGGCTTCAGCACCACGGTGTTTCCGGTGGCCAGGGCGGGGGCCAGCTTCCAGCAGGCCATCGACATGGGGAAGTTCCACGGGACGATCGCGCCGACCACGCCGATGGGCTCGTGCAGCGTGTAATTGAGGATCTTCAGCCCGCCCCGGGGCGACACCGGGACGGTGCTGCCTTCGAACTTGCTCGGCCACCCGGCGAAGTATCGGAACAGCTTCGCGCTGGAGCCGACGTCCACGGCCCTGGCCACCTTGACCGGCTTGCCGTTGTCGTGCGCCTCGATCAGCGCCAGCTCGTCGGCGTGCTCCTCGATCAGCTCCGCCAGGTTGTTGAGCAGCCGCCCGCGGTCCAGCGGGGAGATGTCCCGCCAGGCCGGCGACTCGAAGGCGCCGCGCGCCGCGCCGACGGCCCGGTCGACGTCCGCGCTGTCACCCCGTGCGATGGTGGTCAGCTTCCGGCCCGTCGCCGGATCGACGGACTCCAGGGTCTCGCCGGTTCGGGATTCCACCCATTCGCCGCCGATGAGCATGCGCTGCGGCCGGTTCACGAACCGTCGCACCGTCTGGGAGAGCGAAATTTCGGACGACATCGCGGTCCTCACATCGTCATCTGGATAAGGTGCGGGCCTCGCGCCCGGAGCGCGTCGGTGAACGCGACGCGCAGCTCATCGACGGTGCTGGCGTCGCTCGCCGGGACTCCGAAACCTCGCGCGAGCGACACCCAGTCGATCGCGGGCTCGCCGAGGCTCGTCAGCCGTGCGGCCTGGGGACCCGGTTCGGTGCTTCCGTGGCGGGCGAGCTCGGTGCGCAGGACGTTGTAGGCGTGGTTGGCGGCGATCAGCACGACGACGTCGGCCGACTCGCGCGCCATGGTCCACAGCGCCTGCGCGGTGTACAGGCCGCTGCCGTCGGACTGCAGGGCGATGACGGGACGCTCGGGTGCGGCGATGGCGGCGCCGAGCGCGGCCGGCAGTCCCTGGCCGATCGCGCCGCCGGTGTTGGTCAGGACGGTGTGGGGCGCCGCTGCGGCCGATGCCGAGTAGAAGGGGTAGCCGCAGGTCCCACCTTCGACCGAGACGATGGCGTTCTCCGGCAGCCAGCTCGCCAGAGCGGCGCCGACGGTCTGCCCGGTCAGGGCGGTCCCGGGCGCATGCTCGACCGGCCGTTGCGCACCGGCCGAGGGTCGATCCGCAGCGCCGACGAGTTCCGCTAGCGCTACCAGCGCCTGTTCGACGTCCTGGGCGACGTCCGCGAGCCGGTGCACCGCCCCTTGGGGCGCCAGGCGGCTGGGGATCCCTTCGTATCCGAAGTACGCGACCGGTTCGGGGACCCCGGCCAGCACCACCACCGCGGCGTCCCGGAGCACCTCTACCGCTGTCTCCGGGAAGTACGGCAGGCGGTCGATCGGGGGCAGCCCGCCGCCCCGTTCGGCTCGCGTGGGAAACGTCTCGCTGTAGAGACGGGCTCCGGTGGCGGCCGCGATCCGGCCGGCGGTGTACTGGCCCAGGCGGCTCAGGCCCTCGCCGCCCAGGAGGAGAACGCCCCGGGAACCGGCGGCCCGCAACCGGTGGGCGGCCTGCTCCACGGCCTCCTCGTCGACGCCGGGCCGGGGGGCGGCACGAGGGCTCTCCTCCTGTGGCGGCTCCTGGGCGGCCAGCTGCTGGAGATCGGCGGGCACGACCAGCGTCGACACGCCCAGACGCTCATGCGCGTCGTCGATCGCCCGCCGCGTCACCGAGGCGACAGCGGCGCGATCATCGATCTCGTGGTGCGCTCCGACGGTGCCCGCGAGGGCGGCGATGTCGGAGGTCAGGGGCGCGTCGAAGGGCAGGTGCCAGCTCGCGTGATCACCCACGACGTTGACGACCGGGCTGTGCGCACGGCGCGCGTTGTGCAGGTTCGCCAGGCCGTTCGCGAACCCTGGCCCGAGGTGCAGCAGGGTCAGCGCGGCTCTCCGGGCGATCCGAGCGTATCCGTCGGCGGCGCCCGTGCACACGTTCTCGTGCAGCCCGAGCACCGCTCTCATCCCCGGTGAGTGGTCGAGCGCGGTGACGAGCGGCATCTCGGTGGTTCCTGGATTGGCGAAGCACACCGACACGCCACGACCGGCGGCCGTCTCCAGGAGGACTTGCGCTCCGGTGAGTTCCTCGTGCGCGGTGTGGCGGTCGGTCTTCACTGATCGTCCTGTTCCGGCACGTGGTGACAGTGCGCCGTGTCATGGCCTACCGGCGGCGGAACGTCCAGCGAGGGGTTGCGGTCGAAGAACCCGGCGGGCTTGAGGGTGAAGCCGACGTACTCGCACGGCATGATCGGCCAGTCTTCCGGACGGGGCAGGTGGGAGGTGCCGAACGTGTGCCACAGCACGACGTCGGTGTTCACGAGGTCACGCTCCTGCTTGACCCACTCCCCGATCCCGTCCCCGGGATGCTGGTTCGGGTAGTCGCCGGCAGGGTGCAGCTCGTCGGGGCTGTAGCGGGTCACCCACAGGTGCGCCCGGGCGAACTCCGCGCGGCGGGCCAGATCGCTCGTCGGGGCCGCGAGCAGCGTTGGCCCGGCGAAGGGCACCAGTTTGTACGCCACCGGCTGCCCGAGACGGTTCCGCACCCCTGGGTTGACGATCTTCCAGGTGCGGGCCGCGAGAGGCTCGCACATGCGCCGCCCGGCCCGCTCGTTCTCGATCAAGGTCTGCCGGGCCACGATCGCGTTGCCGTGGGGATTGTCCGGCCCGACCGGGAGGCCGACGGCGTCGACCTCGACGACGGAGTTGCGCGGGCCGTCGACCTCCATGTCCAGACGCATGTTGAACAGGTGCTGGTGGTTGGGCGCGTCCAGCTGCGGCGCGACGAGGGTTCCGTATCCGGGAACTTCCCCCGGGGCGATCGCGCGTGTCTGAACGATGCCGGTCAGCTTCGCTTCGAACTGGATCGTCCCGTCGAGGTAGAAGTACCAGAAGAAGCCGTACTCGTAGTTGCCGATCGTGTGAATGGCCGACACGACCATGCGGCGGGAGCGCCTGACCTCGGCCCGCTCGACATAACGGAAGTCCCAGTGCTTCCAGAGGATGCCGTAGTCCTCCTCGTGCAGGCAGATGGCGTTGGGGACGGTGTGCGGGCTGCCGGACTCGTCGGCGAGCACCGCGTCGAGGTAACGGATCTCGCCCAGGCAGTCACATCCGAGGCTGAGCGACCCGACGGTCTTGCCCAGGTTGTATTCTCCGGCGTCGAAGACGTTCCGGAAGTAGAAGTCGTCGCTGGTGTCGCCGTAGGGCACGACCATCTCGCCGATGCTCGCCCGGTGCAGGATCGACCGGCGCCGATCACCGTCCTGGTAGGAGACGTCGCTGATGACCAGGCCTTCCACGGTGTCGATGTGCGTGTGCAGCCGCCAGCGCTGCCACTCGATCACGTTGCCCGACACCGTGAACGACGGGCCCTCGGGCTGGACGATCTCGATGGGACGAAGGTCGTCGCGCAGCGGGCCGACGCTCCCGGCGTCGTAGTTGCCGTTCTCCGGCGGCAACGGAATGGGCTCTCCTTCGATGATCGCGGCGACGGAGCGGGCGTCACAGTCGATCACGAACACGAGGTTCCCCACAGGACGCGCGTAGCCGTTGTCCTCCTTGAAGCGCCGGACGTAGGCGCTGGCCCGGATGACGCGGCGCCGGGCGTCCACGCCCTCGACCGGCAGGGTGCCCGTCGACCAGGGGTCGAGCTGCAGCAGGGACAGGTCGTCGACCCCGTGACGGGCGAGTGCGGCGATCGAGGCGTCGTCGTTCTTCACGATGTCCTCGAGGGCGAGGATCTCCTCGATCATGATCGGCGGCTGCACTCCCGGCACGTGCCTCCAGGAGGTCACGACGTTCCGCGCCAGACCCACACGGGCTTCGTAGGTGGCCCCGGCGTCGCGGTCGTAGACGACCAGGAACGCCGATCGCGCGACGGGCCGCGAGGGGTCATGGCTCCGCACGGCTTCCTTGTCCGGAGGGTCCAGCCGCACCAGCGGAAACCTCGGCGAGCCGAGCTCGGGCCGATCCGAACGTACGGCTTGCACGGCCCGTTCGATCTCCTCGGCGGTCAGCGGATCGTAGGGGTGCGCCGTGGCGCGCGATGTCGTCATCACCCGGTTCCTCTTCGTTGTCATGGCGACGGTGCGATGCCTCGCGTGGCGTCGATACCGTCAATCCCCTGCCGGAGCGGTCTGGGCGACCCCTCCCTCGACCTCGACCAGCCCGGCCGGCCGGCGCAGCGCGACGTACGACCAGAGCACGCCGAGCGCGATCCACGCGAGCAGAGCCCATGGGATGGTGTCCAGAGGGCTCGCCGCCTGGTAGAAGGCGCCGAACACCGCGCCCGTCGCGACCGTCACCCCGGCGACGGAGGCGACCACCAGCTTGCCGCTGCTGACCTGACCCCACAGGCCCTTGACACCTGCCGCGCTCACCACGAGGTACATCAGCGCCAGGCCCGTCCCGCCGAAGCCCGCCATCCAGCCGAACATCGGAGACCACTGCGGCTGGAGAACGCCCGGCTGGCCGGTCGCCCGGGAGAAGAGTCCGTCACTGATCACGACCACCATGACCGAGACGACCGAGACGACACCGAGGAGAGCGGCGGAACGGGCCGGCGTCCGGTAGCGGGGGTGGACGACGGCGAGGACCTTCGGGAGCCGCTGCTCGCGGGCCATCGAGAGCATCCCGCGGGTCACCGCGACGCCTACTCCGATCGCGACCGCGAGGACGTCGAGGATGACCAGGACCGACACGAGGTGGCCGAACACGGGGGAGCCGAAGTCGGCGCCCGACGCCAGGGCCTGCAGCGGGAAGACGCTGTTCTTCCACGCCTCCGCGTCCAGGCCGAACCCGATGTCCTGGGCGTACGCGGTCACCAGGTAGAACGCCCCGACGATGGTGAGTGACAGCATGACCGCCCGCGGGATGTGCCGCTTCGGCTCCGCGGTCTCCTCGGCGAGGTTGGCGGCGGACTCGAACCCGATGAACATGTTGATGCCGTAGAGGACGCCGTACAGAAGGTCCAGACCGCCCACCGCGAGCGGGTTGAAGGGGGCCGCGGACAGGCTGTGCCCGCCCTGCCCGCCGGCGAGGATGATGCGCACCGAGAAGGCGAGCACGACCGCCATCGAGAGCAGCGCGAGAGCGAGCTGCGTGCGAATCGAGATCTGGACGCCGATGACGAGCACGGCCACGACGATCGCCACGTATCCGAGCGACAGCGGCCACCACGGTACGTCGACCGACAGCAGGCTGCGCAGGAGATCCTGCGTGAGGCCGCCGGGCAGGAGGAAGGTCGCGGCCGCGAGGACCAGCATCGCGCCGTAGTAGAGCCAACCGCCGACGAGACCGACCCGGGGACCGGCGCTGAGACTGACGTAGTCGTAGAGCGAGCCGCACCGATGGATCCGCTTGGCGTACTGGGCGATGATCCAGCCCACCCCCGCCATGCCGACGGCGGCGATCAGGATGGCGGCGGGAGTCGCGACGCCGGCGCCGCGGCCGGTCGCCGACAACCCGACGACCAGGGGCATGAGGGCCGCGATGGAGAAGACGGGGCCCATGAATCCGATGGACTGGGTGAGCACGCCGAGCAGGGAAAGGCGACCCCGCGCGAGCTCGGTGTTGTCAGGGGTTGGCGTCATCCGAAGCAGCTCCTTGGGGTCGTGCGTCTTCACGCGAAGGATGAGTCCCCGTCTTGTCCGATAATCGTTCAGCAAGTTCGATTAATGGAAACACATCGTGCGTCCGCTGGTCGGCTGGTGTCAACCCCCGGGAAATCGCGACCTGACATCACCCCGGACCGCCGGGCGAGCCACGCACATCGCGCCCCGGAGCACGGGATTGATGCGTATGGGGTCGTCCAGGCGGGCCATGCCGGAAGGCCACTGATCCGCGGCAGGAGACAGCGCACGGAGACCACCCGCCGTCTTCAACGCCGACCGGGGAGTACACATCTACGGCGAGATCCACCGGGGGCAAAGTGTTGGAGGCGGGTACCAGACGGGTGCGGATAACGGACGGCGTCTCGCTCGCCCGAATTGTCGCGTTAATCCTATCCCGAGAAGAAGTGTGCCTCCCGGGCCGCTACCGGCGCGGCGGCCCGGGACGATCGGCCGCGTCGCGGCCCAGGAACTCCGCCAGCAGGCGGTCGGGCTCCATCGGATCCGTCAAAGTGATCCGCAGCAGCCCGCCGCGCCAGTGGTGGTCGGTCATGCCCGGGTTGTGAACGGAGGTTCCGTCGGGCCAGACGACCTGCGGGCTGCCCTGGATCCGCACGCCCTGGCTTTCGGTGAAGTCACGTACGACGTCCACTCGGACGTTTTGCGTCCGCCAGGCGGACATGACGCCTTCCACATCGCAGTCGGGCCGGTACTCGAGAGCGATGTCCAGGGATCGGCGCAGTCCGGCCTCGATGCTGACATCCACCGAATCCCGAAAGAACGCGATTCTGAGGGCGTAGTCGACATGCTCCGCCAGCTCGGCCCCACCCGTACGGGCCGCCGCCGCCACCAGTTCGAACGCCGGCAGGAAAGTGGAGGGCCACGACTCCCCCGAATAGAGGTTGAACAGCTCCGGCTCGTGGGAGGCCAGCGCGGCGACCTCGACCGAGAGGATGTCCCTGGGGGTCCCGCGGTGATTGACCCATTCCAACGGCCATGCCCGCGGGACGAAGACGATCTCGGCGCCCAGGCGGGCCCGGGCCCGCCGCAGCCGATGGACCGCGATCAGAGCCCAGGGACAGTGGATGTCCGACCAGATGTCGACCCGCCGCGTCACCGAGCCCGATCCCCCATGTCATTCCCCCCTGGTACGCCGGACAACGCCATCCCCGCAGGGGCGAGTAGCCGCGCGAACCTCACCAACCGTGCGCCCTGATAGCGGGCGCAGCTCAACGTCACATCGTCGGGGGGACTCGAGGGGAACCCGGCCGGCCACGACGTCCCATAGGGGTTACCACCGGCGGCGTACACGACGTCGTCGGTGTATCCGAGTGGAACGATGACCGATCCCCAGTGGTAGAAGACGTTGTTGAGGGAAATGATCGTCGACTCCTGTCCCCCGTGCTGCTCCGCCGAGGACACGAACGTGGTGACGGGCTTGTCGGCCAGCTTGCCTGCATGCCACAGGCTGCTGGCCGAGTCGATGAACTGCTTCAGCTGCGCCGCCGGCGTGCCGTAGCGGGTCGGCGTCCCGAAGGCGTATCCGTCCGCCCATTCGAGGTCGTCGAGTGTCGCCACGTCGACGATCGAGTCGACGTCCTGACGGTGCTGGGCCCAGTCCGCGTTCGAGGCGATCGCCTCGGGCGGGGCGAGTTCGGTGACCCGGCGCAGCCGGACCTCGGCGCCGGCTGATTCGGCCCCTTCGGCGACGGCTTCCGCGAGCCGGTGCACCGATCCGGTGGCGCTGTAGTAGACGACGAGAACACGTGGTGACATGACGAACCTTTCCATGGGACGCGCGGAGGAGTTGCACGGAATGTGTGGGATCAGCGGTGAGTTGCGGGAAGGAGCGGCCGCCTGCGTTCCCGGCAGGACGACCCGCGGAGGTCAGAGAACGATCGTCACGGTCTTCTCTTCGGTGTTCGCCTCGATGCCCGCCCACCCCAGCTCCCGGCCTTGACCGCTGAGCTTGAAACCTCCCCAGGGAAGGCTCGGGTCGAGCGGAGACCAGCCGTTCACCGCGACCGCACCCGCCTTGACGCCGCGCGACACCCTGTGCGCGCGGCCGACGTCCGAGGTCCACAAGGTGGCGGACAGCGCGTAGTCGCAGTCGTTGGCGATCGCGACCGCCTCCTCCTCGGAATCGAACGGGATGATCGTGCCGACCGGGCCGAAGATCTCTTCTCGGGCGATGGTCATCGAGTTCGTCGCGTCGGCGAACAGGGTCGGTTCGACGAAGTAGCCCGGACGTCCGGGCCGGCCGCCCCCGACGACGCACCGTGCGCCGCCCGCGACGCCCGCCTCGATGTATCGGGACACTCGCTCGAGCTGCCGCGCGTTGATGAGAGCTCCCATCGTCGTGCCCTCATCGAACGGATCGCCGACCTTCACGCCGCGCGCCCTGGTCACCAGACGTTCCACGACCTCGTCGTAGAAGGCGCGGGCCACGAGAATGCGGCTGCCTGCGGCGCACACCTCCCCCTGGTTGGCGAAGATGCCGACCGCCACGCCGTCGGCCGCCGCGTCAAGGTCGGCGTCCGCGAAGACGATCTGCGGGCTTTTCCCACCCAGTTCGAGGGTGATGCGACGGAAGCCCTTCGCCGCAGCGACGGCCACCTTGTAGCCCGTCTCAGGACTTCCGGTGAAGGAGATCTTGTCGACGCCCGGGTGATCGATGAGGAGCTGGCCGGTCACGCTTCCACGGCCGGGAAGCACACTGAACGCCCCGGGAGGGAATCCGGCCTCTTCGATCAGTGACGCCAGCAGCAGCGATGTCAGCGGCGCCTCCTCCGGAGGCTTCAGGATGACCGCGCACCCCGCGGCGAGGGCGGGTGCGATCTTCCATGCCGCGATCATCGTCGGCGAGTTCCACGGCGTGATCGCGGCGACGACCCCGACCGGTTCACGGACCGTGTAGCTGACCGTGGGCCGTCCCATGTAGCCGGACGTCGGGATGGAGCGTCCCTCCAGCTTGTCCGCCCAGCCGGCGAAGTGGCGGAAGGTCCGGACCGACTGGGGAAGATCGATCGCGCGGGGCTCGAAGCCCGGCTTGCCGACGTCGAGCGACTCCAGTGCCGCGAATTCTTCGCTGCGCTCCTCGAGCAGGTCTGCCACCCGGTTGAGCAACCGGCCCCTGGTGGCACCATCCATCCGTCCCCACGCGCCGTCGTCCAAGGCTGATCGCGCGAAGGAGACGGCCGAGTCGACCTCGGCGGGACCGGCCGCCTGAACCGTCATGAGCCGTCGCTCTGTCACGGGATCGACCACGTCGAACGTGCCCACACCTCGCGTGACACCCCACCGTCCCGCGTAGTACGGCTCGGTGGGGACCTTCAGGGCCAGGCGCTCGGCTTCAGCACGTACTATCATGTTCGATTACCGTTCTTTTTGGCCGATAGTCGTACGCGCACGATAGTCACGGCGCCGGATGACCGTCAAGACGGCACCGCACGCCGACATGTGACACCATGTGCGCCTGGAAAGGAGGGTGAGTAGCTGTCGTGGCTGCAACGGGCGGGGAGACATCTCAGACACTCGACCGCGGTTTGACCGTGCTCAAATTGCTGGCCAGGAGCGAGGACGGCCTGACGGCCGCCGACATCGCCGAACGGCTCCACACTGCCCGGGCCATCGTTTACCGCTTGCTGCGCACTCTGGAGGCCCACGATCTCGTGAGCCGAGAGGGCGCGAGGTACGTCCTCGGGTTCGGCATCGCTGAACTGGCCGGACGCCTCCAACCACGGCTCCAGACCACGATATGGCCCATTCTGCGCAAGCTTAGCGAGCAGACCGGCAGCACCGCGCTACTGAGCGTTGCCGACGGAGATCATGCGCTCATCCTCGTGACGGCGGAACCTCTGAACAGCACCTTCCACCTGGCGATGCGGGAAGGGGCGCGCCACCCCCTCAACGTCGGCGCCGACGGGGTGGCGATCCTCGCCGGCCGGCCGCCGAGCGCCGGCGACACCGAAGACGTCCGGCTGGCGCGTGAGCGCGGCTACGCCGTCACGGTGGGCATGATCCAGCCTGGCGCGGTCGGCATTGCCGCGCCCATCCAGGTGTCGGACTGGGCGACGGCGAGCCTCGGAGTGGTCCAGCTCGGCGTCAAGGCAGACGATGCGCTCGTTCCCGCCGTGATGGACGCCGCGGCCGAGGCCAGCGCGCGACTGTCAGGCGCACCCCGAGCTGAAGCGGCCGAGCGCTACTAGGGGTTGCGGCCCACGTCAGTCCGGGCGGCCGGCGATCGCCTCGCGCCGGAATTCGCGGGGTGAGAGCCCGTATTCCGATCGGAACAGCTTGCTGAAGTGGCTGGGGTCCTTGATGCCCCAGCGACCCGCGATGGTCTGGGCGGGCAGGTGGGCCAGTGCGGCGTCGGCGAGGTCCTGGCGGATGCGGTCCAGTCGGCGGCGGCGTACGTGGTCGCTGACGGTGTGGCCCTGTTGCTGGAACAGTTTGTGCAGGTAGCGCACCGAGACGTGGTGGGCGGCGGCGATCGCGGCGGGCGGCAGGTCGTCCCTCAGATGGCGATCGATGTGGTCCAGGACCCGCTCCAGCAGGGCGGCGCCGTCGCCGGGCGGGGTCGGCCGGGACGACTCGTGCAGCACCGTTCTGAGCACGGCCGTGACGTGGTGTCCCAGCTCGTGGCCGGCCAGCGGGCCCAGCCGCGCCGCCTGGTCGGCCAGCTCCATCAGCATGGCCCCCAGGATGCGCGCGCTGGGCGGCCCGAGGATGTCGCGGTTGGCGGTGAAGCCGCGGGAGATGCTGAACGCGGCCGTGGAGAGCCTGATCAGGAAGTAGCGGTAGGGGCCGTCGAATTCCAGCCGGAACGGCCGCGAGCCGGAGTAGAGCAGGAACTCGCCGGTGGACAGCGAGGCGAGGCGGCCGTCCTGTTCCAGCCGGCCGTTGCCGTCCCGGAGGAGTCCGAGCAGGTGGTCGCCCGCCGGAGCGGCCGTTGACCGCAGGGAGCTCACCCGGACCCGGTCCTCGCCGGTGATCTCGCACGCGCCCAGCGCGCCGAGGCGGTACGGCCTCGTCTCCGCCTGGTAGGGACGATCCTCGTCCCGGACGAGAACCGCGTCAGAGGCACCCGCCCCCTGACGTGCGGCCGTGTCGAGATAGCCGTAGACGAGGGTGCCGTCCGGCCTGTGCTCGATGGGCATGGCCCTCCTTCACCGGCCGTTGCGCATGCTCCAGTGTCGGGCCGGGCGCTGGAAGACCACAAGTGTGCGCTGCCACACCAATTCGCCCACCGCCTGATGGCGATCATCTGAACATTCCTCAGGTGAAAGGCGGACCCCGGCGTGGACGTTCTGCTCGCCATCGTGGGCCAGTTCGGGCTGTACGGCCTGCTCACTCTCGGCGTCGCGATCATCTTCGCGGCGCTGCGGGTGGTGAACCTCGCCCAGGGCGACCTGGCGATGACCGGCGCGTACGTCGTCGCGACCGTCACCGGCGCCGCGTTCGGCTGGCGGGTGCTGCTGGCTCTCGTGCTGTGCGTCCTGCCGCTCATGGTGATCGAGCGAGCGCTGCTGCGGCGTCCGCTGGCCGACGGCCTGGCCACGATGCTGGTCACCTGGGGTGTGGGCATGGCGTTGCGGCAGGGCGCCGAGCTGCTGTTCACCTCCACGTCCCGGTCGGTGGCCGATCCCGTGGGCGGCACGGTCGAGCTGCTGGGCACGTCTTATCCGGCCTACCGCCTGGTGGCCGGCCTGGTCGCGGTGGCGGTCATCGGAGTCGTCCTGCTGGTGACCTACCGGACGGGCTGGGGGCTCACGCTGCGCGCGCTCGCGGACAATCCCACGATGGCGGCGCTGCTGGGCACCGATCCGCGCCGGATGCGGATCGCGGCCTTCGTCGCCGGCGGACTGCTGGCGGTGCTGGCCGGGGCACTGTACAGCCCGTTGCTCGCGGTGAATCCGACGATGGGCTTCGGGCTGCTCGTGCCCATGTTCTTCGCGCTGCTGTTCAGCCGCCCCGGGGCACTCGGGAGTGCGGTGGCCGCGGCGTTCCTGGTGGCCGCGCTGGCCGTGCTGCTGCGTACCTGGCTCACCGACACTCTCGCCGACGTGCTCTTCTACATCGTCGTCATCGGGACCGCGGCGCTCCGGTCGCGTTCCTACGTACGGAGGTTGCTCTCATGGTCCCGTCGCATCCTTACTCCCGCGCGGCCGTAGCCACGACGGCCGCGGCGGCCCTGCTTTCGCTGGCGGCGTGCAGCGGCTCGGCCGTGTCCAGCGCCGCCGGCGACACCGGCGCGCCATTGAAGATCGGGGTGGTCCTCCCGCTCACCGGCCCGGTGAGCGAGACGGGCAAGGCGCTCCAGCGCGGCTTCGAGCTCGGCGTGCGGAAGGTCAACGACAGCGGAGGGGTCAACGGCAAGAAGGTCGAGTACGTGGTCACCGACGATGCGGGCGACCCGGCGACCTCCACGCAGCTGGCCCGCAAGCTCATCCAGCAGGACCGCGTGTCGATGTTGTTCGGCACCATCACCGGCGACACCGCGGAAGCGGTGAGCAAGGTCGCGAACGATTCCGAGGTGCCGTTCGGCACCGCCATCCTGGGCGACAACGAGCGTTGTTTCCGCTACGCGTGGGGCTTCGGCGAGTCCACCCGCCAGATCCTCCTCCCGAGCGTTCCCAAGCTGATTCGCAAGCACGGCAAGCGGGTCGCCATCGCCGGGTCGGACTACAACTATCCGCATTTCTACGCCGGCATCGTCAAAGAGGTCGCCAAGTCGGCCGGCGGGACGATCGTCGCGGAGGAGTACAGCCCGCTCGGCCAGACGGACTGGCAGTCGGTCATCACCAGGCTGAAGGACGCCAAGCCGGACGTACTGCTGTCGATGGTGGTCGGCGCGGACGCGGTGGCCTTCAGCAAGCAGGGCCAGCAGTTCGGGCTGTTCCGCGGCGAGCTGGGCTACGACGGCGCGCCGTTGGACGCCGACTACTATCCGGCGCTCAGCGATCTGGTGAACGGGCGCACCCACGTCGTGCGCTGGACCGATCGGCTCGACCACGCCGAGAGCAAGAAGTTCGTGACCGATTACCGGGCCGCCTACAAGTGGACGCAACCCATTCCCGAGGTCGCGGGCAACGCCTACTTCGGCGTCCAGTTCTTCCTCGCCGCCGCGGGCAAGGCCGGCCGCAACGACCCCAAGGCGATCAACAGTGAGATCGGGCGGATGCGGTTCGACTCGCCGCTGGGCAAGGGCACGTACTTCGAGCCGGCCAACCACCTCCTTCAGGCGGACATGCTGGAGACCACCATCGGGCCGGGCGGCGCCTACGCGGTGACGCGTAACCTCGGCCAGATCACCGACACCGTGGCCAAGCAGGGTTGCCCGTGAGCGCTCCTCGCCTGGCAGGCGCCGTCACCGCGCTGCTGATCGTGGCCCTGGCGGCGGCGCCTTTCGGGCTCAGCGCCTTCGCCGTTGCCACCTTGACCCTCGGGCTGTGTTTCGGGCTGTTCACGTACGGGCTGGATCTGGCCTGGGGACGGGCCGGCCTCCTCAGCGTCGGCCACGCCGCCTTCTTCGGCTGCGGCGCCTACGCGGTGGCGCTGAGCGAGCGGCACGGCATCCCCCTGATGCTCGCGCTGGCCGTGGCGCTTGCGGCGGCGGCGGTGATCACGCTGGTCGTGGTCCGCATCGGCCTGGCGTCCGGGGTACCCGACGCGCCGCTGATCTTGCTGACGCTCGGGGTCAGCCTGCTCCTTCAGAAGGCGGCCACCACGCTCACGTCGCTCACCAACGGGACCAACGGCCTGCCGGTGTCCACCTCGGACATCGTGTCCACCTACTACCGGACACTGGTCGCGGTCGTCGTGGTGGTGGGGCTGTGCACGTTGCTGATCGTCCGCAGCCGGTTCGGGGCGCGCCTGACGGCGGCGGCCCGGAATCCGGAACGTGCCGCGCAGTCGGGCATCGACACCGTCCGCGTCCGCTCGACCGCCTTCGCCGCGAGCGCGGTCGTGTCGACGATCGCCGGTGCCTTGTACGCCCCCGTGGCCGGACTGGTGTCGCCGCCCGTGTTCGGCCTGGGGTTGTCGACCAGCGTCCTGGTCTGGCTCGCCCTGGGCGGCCGGGAGTCGACGCTGGGCCCGCTGCTCGGCGCGGTGGCGCTCACGACCGGCCAGCAGATCCTGGGCACCGCCTGGCTGGGCTGGTACGTCTTGGGGCTCGCCGCCCTGTTCGTCCTGGTCGTTCAGGTCGCGCCGGCCGGGCTGGCCGGGCTCGCCCGCTCCTGGCTGTCGGGCGGCAGGCCCGGCGTGGCACTGCCCCCGGCCGCCTCCCGGGACAGGAGGACATCGCCCGCGGCCGTCTCCCTGGACCAGCGGGCCGATACGCCGCCCGCGGCCGGTCGCGACGCCGCGCTGCGCCTGGAGGGGATCGCCAAGTCCTTCGGCCCCGTCCGAGTCCTCGACGGCGTGGACCTCGTCGTACCGCCGGGCCGGTGTGTCTGCCTGATCGGGCCCAACGGCGCGGGCAAGAGCACGCTGCTGGCCATCGTCGCCGGCCAGCTCGCGGCCGACGCAGGCACACTGCGCATCTTCGGCCGGGACGCGGCGGCCGTACCGGTGCACCGCCGGGTACGCATGGGCTTGGGCCGCATGTTCCAGATCCCCAGCGTCTTCACGGCGCTGTCCCCCGCCGACAACATCCGGTTGGCGCGCATGGAGGCGCCGGTCCTGGCCGAGCTGCCCGAGGAGTACGAGGATCTGGTGACGAACGACGCGATCGAGGCGGGCACCCTCCCCTTGGCCGACCGCCGCCGCCTGGAAATGGCCATGGTGCTGGCAGGCGCCCCGAGGCTGGTCCTGCTGGACGAGCCGACGGCGGGCATGGGACGGCAGGACGCCCGACGGCTGACGCAGGAGCTGAAAGAGGTCACCGTACGGACCGGCTGCGCCATGCTCGTCGTCGAGCACGACATGGAGATCGTCAGGGAGCTCGCTGACGACGTCGTCGTACTGCACGGCGGCCGGATCATCGCCCACGGCCCCATGGACGACATCGTGGCCGACACGGCTGTGCGCGAGGCGTACCTGGGAGCGGGCCGATGCTGACGCTGAGCGGAATGTCCGGCGGATACGGCCAGGCGAACGTGGTCCGCGAAGTGACCACGGAGGTCGCGGCGGGCGAGGTGGTCGCGCTGCTGGGACGGAACGGCACGGGCAAGACGACGCTGCTGCGCACGGTCTTCGGCCTGGCCGACCGGCAGGGCGGCGAGGTCGTCTTCGACGGCCGTCCCGTGCCGCCGGGCCGTCCCGACCTGCTCGCCAGGCGGGGCGCCGCCCTCATGCCCGAGGACCGCGGCGTCTTCCC
Organism: Nonomuraea sp. 3N208; assembly: GCF_052245935.1. Taxonomy (NCBI): domain Bacteria; kingdom Bacillati; phylum Actinomycetota; class Actinomycetes; order Streptosporangiales; family Streptosporangiaceae; genus Nonomuraea; species Nonomuraea sp. 3N208. Next base: position 23,855 of record NZ_JBQQBR010000039.1, read on the forward strand.
GTCGCTGACCGTAGCCGAGAACCTCCGGCTGGCCACGCGGAAGGGGTTCGTCCCGGCCATCGACCCGCGGGAGCTCTTCCCGCTGCTGACCGAGCGGGCCGGCCAGCCGGCCGGCACCCTGTCCGGCGGGCAGAAACAGCAGCTCGGGGTGGCGCGGTCGATCCTGGCCGGGCAGCGCATGATAGTGATCGACGAGCTGACCCAGGGCCTGCAGCCCTCACTCGTGAGCGAGGTGCTGGCCGCGCTGGCCACCGTCGCCGCGCACGGCGTCGCCGTGATCGTCGTCGACCAGCATGCCGGGCTGTTGCTCGATCACTGCCACCGCGCCGTCGTCATGGTGGCGGGCCGGGTCGTGCTCGACGCGCCGGTCGGCCAGGAAACCCGTCAGCGGCTCGACGAGCTGCTCATGGTCCGCTGAATTGCCTGTTTGGAGCTGATATGGATCCCTTCGCCGCCGCCGTCGACCTCGCCACAGCCGTACGCAAACGAGAGCTGAGCCCTGTCGAGATCGTCGACACCTACTTGCGCAGGATCGACCGCTACGATCCCGGCCTCACCTGCTTCGTCTGGCGTAATGACGACGAGGTGCGCGCCGCCGCCCGGCGGGCCGAGCAGGCCGTCGCCGAGGGCACGGACCTGCCGCCCTTTCACGGAGTGCCGATCCCGATCAAGGAGCTGACCGAGGTGGCGGGGCAACCGGCCACCTACGGATCACTGGGAGTGAACGACCATCCACGGCCTTCGAGCGAGCCCGTGGTCGAGCGGTTCCTTGACGCCGGATTCCTGCTCATGGGGCGTACGAACAGTCCGGAAATGGGCCTGCTGTCCACCACGGAGAACCGCCGCTTCGGCAGCACCCGCAACCCCTGGGACCCGTCCCGCAGCCCCGGCGGGTCGAGTGGCGGCGCGGCGGCCGCGGTGGCGGCCGGGCTGAGCCCGGTGGCGCACGCCAACGACGGCGGCGGCTCCATCCGCATGCCGTCGTCCAGTTGCGGCCTGGTCGGGCTCAAGCCCAGCAGAGGGCGGGTGCCGCAGCAAGTGGCGGCATGGGAGCACGCCACCGTCGAGGGAGCCGTCACCCGCTACACGCGCGACGCCGCCGCGCTGCTCGACGTCATGTCCGTGCCGGACCGGCTGGCCTGGTACCAGGCGCCGGCGCCGGAGCGCCCCTTCGCCGAGGAGGTGGGGCGCGACAGCGGGCGGCTGCGCGTCGGCCTGCTCACTCAGGCGCCCACCGGCATGCCGGTGGACCCCGTGTGCGTCGAGGCGGCCGAGCGGGCGGCGCGGCTCCTGGAATCCCTCGGGCACGACGTCTTCCCCGTCGCTCCCCGGTTCTTCAGCGAGGAGACCATCGCGGGGTACGCGCAGACCGTGCTGGACGCCAACCTGTGGGCCATGCCCTACGACCGGCCCGAGCTGGCCGAGGCGCATCTGCGCCGCCGGATGGAGCGCGCGGCGGCCAGGCACTCCGGCGAGTACGTACAGGCCGCGTTCCGCCTGCAACTCGAATCCCGCGCCGTCGTCGCCCAGTGGGGCCGCGACTTCGACGTCCTGCTCACCCCGACCATGGCCTGCCCCCCGCCACCCGTCGACGCCGTCCTCCAAGAGGCCAACGACAACCCCGACGGACTGCGGGTCACCGAAACCCAGATGATCTCCTTCACCGCGGTCTGCAACATCACCGGCCTGCCCGCTGTCACCCTGCCCCTGCACACCTCCCCCGCCGGCCTTCCCATCGGCGCCCAGCTCGTGGCCGGTCCCTGGGACGAGGCCGTGCTCATCCACCTCGCCTCCGCCCTGGAAACGCTGGACCCATGGCCGCAGCGCCGCCCCGCACGCTTCACCGCCTGACAACGGACTGTCTCAAATAGCCGGCTGACGACCCGCGAGCAGGTGAACGTCGCGAACGCCGTCACCGAAGCCGCGGGTCTCCCATGTCGCGTCCCCGCCGGCCAGGCCGTCCGTGCGGCCCAAGCCGTGCCTTGACAGGAGCGGGACCGGCCGTGATAGTACGGCTAACCCGATTTAGCGTCGAAGGCGGCTTCGTCCGCCCCGGTCCCACCGCCGCGACCACCACCGTTCAGCTGCCGGTGGTCCGCGGCGTCTCATCAGCCACCCGAAACGCAGTGGAGGTCACCCACATGACCACCCGCCGGCTAATCGCCACCCTCATGGCGGCCGGACTCTTAACCACGACGGCCACGCCGGCGTCGGCGTCACCGTCCGCGCACACCCGGGCGGGTATCCAGAGCGTCACGGCGATCACGAAGGTCTACACCTTCGGGCAGAAGGTCGCCGCCGTGGCCGTCGAGTACAAGGACACCGTCAACCCACGGACGCTGGACCGCGACACGTTCACGGTCTCCGACAGCATCTACAACTTCCGCTTCAACCCGCCGGAAGACCTGCCGAAACGCGCGGACCGCACGGTGACGCGGATCTACACCAACGACGAGCCCGCGCTCGACCCACACGGCCGGTCCGGCCGCGGCCGGTACGTCATCGTCGAACTCGATCCGGAGCAGAACGCGGGCTGGACGGTGATCGTCTCCAAGTGCCCGACCTTCCTGTGCACGGTGAAAGTGAACCCGGACCTGCCCACCCAGGTGGTGCAGCGCAAGGACGTGTACGGCAAGCCCGGCCTCGGGATCGGCAAGGGCCCGCTGCTGGCCAGGGCAACCCCGGACACCTCCAGAAAAGTGACCGAGAAGCCGGTCAACCTCCTCGTGGACGAGTTCCGGTACGGCTCGTACCTGTCCGGCGGGATGGTGCTGCCGTACCACTACCACCTGCCGAAGAACTACGACCCGGCGAAGAGGTACCCGCTGATGGTCGTGCTGCCCGGGCACGGCATGGGCTGGGACGGCGACAACCTGCTCGTACAGGTGGCCGCGGACATCCCCGCGACCGCCTGGCTGCAGCCCGAGTGGACCGGCAGCACGGAGGACGTCATCGTGCTCGCCCCGCAGCACCAGCGCGTGGGCAGCCCGGCCGAGGCCGATTTGCTGGTCAAGCTGCTGGACCAGTTCCTCAAGGACTTCGCCGTGGACAAGCGGCGGGTCTACGCCACCACCGTCTCCTACGGCTCGCAGCTGCTGTGGAACGCGTTCGCCAAGCGGCCGGACCTGTTCGCCGGCGGGCTGGTGACCGGCGGCTTCGCGGTCAACGCCGAGCAGGCGGCGGCCATCGCGGCCGCGGAGATCCCGCTGTGGGTCACCCACGGCGTGCACGACCACCTGCTGAACATCAACCTGGCTCGCACGACGCGGACGCTGTTGCGGGACGCGTACACCGCGCGGGGCAAGACATCCGAGCAGATCGAGACCCTGTTGCGGTACACCGAGTACGAGGACACGGCATTCTCGCTTCCGGACTACCACGCGGCGTACGGGCCTGCGTACGAGGACGGGTCCATCCTCCGGTGGCTGCTGAGTCGGACCAGGCCACAAGCCTGACAAGCGCCGGGTCCCTTCAGCGCGTGGCGAGGGGCCGGGCGAGGGCTTCGTTCAGGCGGCCCCGGATGTAGCGCTCCAGCCGGAACACCAGATAGCTCACCCGCGGCGAGTGAAAGGGGTTCACGCTCGTCGGCCGGCGCGACTCAGCAGTGCGGTCGCCGCGACGGCGAGCACTGCCAGAAGGGAGAGTGCGACGGCCGGGCCGAGAACCGTCCACGGCGCGAGCTCCGCGTATGACTGGTTCTCCGACAGCAACCGCCCCCATTCAGGTGCGGGCGGCTGCTCGCCGAGCCCGAGGAAGCCGAGGGAGGCGAGGACGAGGACGACGGTCGGCAGCCGCAGCAGGGCGTTGCGCAGCAGTGGCGGGACCAGGGCGGGCAACAGATGACGCCGGATCAGGTGGCGGCGGCTCGCCCCCAGGGCGAGGGAGGCGGCTATGTGCGTTGCGGCGCGTTCCTGCTCCAACAGAGCGGCGGTCTGGGCGGCGTACGGGCTCCACCCGACGAGGCAGACGGCCAGCGCCGCGCCGAGCGCCGACGGTCCGGTTACGGCGGTGACCAGCAGGCCCGCCAGTATCACCGGCAAGGTGGACACGATGTCGGTCAGACCGGCCGTGACCTGGCGCGCCAGTCCGGCGAGCACACCGAGGACAAGGCTGACGGCGGTGACGGCGAAGGCCAGCGCCGTGGTCCGGAGTGCGCCGTGCCCCAGCCGGGCAAGCAGATCCCGCCCGAGCGCGTCGGTGCCGAACGGATGCTCGTACGAGGGCGCCAGCAGCCGCGCGGCGGTGTCCACCTGGATGGGGTCACGCAACAGCCCGAGCCCGACGACGGTGGCGAGCAGCAGGGCGCACCCGACGGCCACGGCAGGCAGCGCGCGTCCACTATGCAGACCGGGCAGGGGTAGCGACGGCAGCGCCCCCTCGCGTAGAGCTGGGCCGAGCATGGCGCGTCGTGCCAAGCGTACGAGCAGTCCCGCGCCGGTGCCGAGCAGGATCAGGGCGAGGCTTCCGCTCTGCAGGACGGGCAGGTCCTGCGCGATGGCGGCATCGAGGGTGAGCATGCCGAGGCCGGGAATTGCGTAGATCTTCTCGACGGCGACCGCGCCCCCGGCCAGGCTGACCACGGTGGGCAGCAGTTGCGGGAGTACGCCGGGCACCGTGCGGCGCAGCGCGGCACGCATGATCCAGCCAGGCGGCATTCCACTGGCGGTCGCCGCACGGGTCCAGGGCTCACGGAACGCGGCGGGCAGCGCCTGGTCGAGCAGTCCGCCGATCATCGCGCCGGAGGGCACACCGAGGGCGAGCGCGGGCAGCACCATCGACGACGGCCCCTCCCAGCCGTACGGCGGAAACCAGCCCAGGTGCACGCCGAGGACGGTGGAGAGCACGGCTGCGAGCAGGAACTTGGGCAGTGCTGCCACCACCGCCGCGCCGATTCCGGCCCTGTTGCGGGTGAGCCGGCGATGGGCGCCCAGCCACAGCGTCCGGGCGCAGACCATCGCGGCGACGGCGAGGGTGACCAGGAGTGCGGCCGAGGTGAGGGTGAGTGAGACACCGAGCGCGGTGCCGAGGGCGGGCGCCACCGGCTCGCCGGAGACCCAGGAGGTCCCCGCGTCGCCACGTACCAGAGCTCCCAGCCAGTGGCGGAGGGCGGCCACCGGACCGGCGTCCAGACCGAGTTGTTCACGTACGGCGGCCAGTGCCTCGGGGGACGGGTCCTGCTCGCCGGAACGGGCACGCAGGACGGTGAGCGCCGCATCCGTACCGGAGATCCAGGGCAGCAGGGCGATGACGGCCAGCAGCCCGGCCCCGGCGAACAGAGCACCGAATAGGCCGGCCCAACGGCCGTCGGAGCCGCGGGACCGGCCGCGGGCCGGCGGGCGGAGCCGCGAGTCGGCTCTAGTGAGGCTCACGTGGGGACGCGCTCTCGTGACCGCTTCGGCTACTTCAGCCGGGTGTCGAGGCCTACCAAGGAGCGCTCGCGCGGATCAAGGATGGCGCCTTCGACGTCGGTGGAGATACCTTGCAGGACTTTTTCGTGGATGAGCGGCACGACGGCGTCGGTGGACAGGACGGCGGCTTCGGCGGCCATCACCTTGTCCTGGCGCGTGCCGGCGCCGGACTCGGCGGCGGCCGAAATGGCCCGGTCGACGGCCGGTTCGGCTAGCCGGGTGATGTTGTAGGAGCCCTTGCTGGTGTAGTCGCTGGCCAGGTAGGCGACCGGGTCGCCGGTGTCGAGGAGCGTCACCCGGGAGAAGACCAGCGCGTCGTACTTTCCTGCGAGCAGATCGGCCTCCATCTGCGAATATTCACGGACGTCCTGCTTCACGGTGAATCCGGCCTTCTCCAGTTGCTGCTGGAGCACGCTGGCGACCTCGGGCAGTTCGGTGCGATTGGTGTAGGTGGCCAGTGTGATGGCTGTGCCGCCGGTCTGCTGCTTGACCTGCTCGGCGGTGGCGGCCTTCACGATGTGCTGGACGGTGACATGCTTGTCCCGGGTCCAGGACATGGCGGGGCCGAACAGTCCCTGGGCGGCGTCGGCGTAGCCGCCGAAGACGCTGTCCACGAGCGCGGTGGGCTCGACGGCCTCGCGGGCGGCGGCGCGCATCGCGGCGTCCCGGAAGACGCCGCTGCCGGTGTTGAGCAGCAGGCTGTCGGTTCGGGTGGACGGGACCTCGTGGAGGGTTCCGGGTGCCAGGAGCTGGGCCTGGGAGGTGGGGATCCACTCGGCGATGTCGACAGACCCGCCGCGCAGGGCGTTGGCGCGAGCGGTGCCGTCGGCGATCCACGAGACGTCGATGCCGGCGGCCTTGGCCTTGCCGCCCCAGTAGCCGTCGAAGCGGTCAAGGGTGGCTTGGGTCTTGCCGCTGAGCTTAGTGATCTTGAAGGGGCCGGTGCCGGCACCGATCGGGCTGACGGCGCCGTTGGATCCATATGCCTTCGGGGAGAGGATGCCCAGGGCGGGAGAGGCCAGGCGCAGCGGCAGGACAGGGTCGACGGTGCCGGTGGTGAGTACCACGGTGTGGGCGTCCTGCGCCTTGGCGGTCAGCTCGATGTCACTCAGCACGCGCGGTGCCGGCTCGGCGTCGGAGGCGTGTGCAAGGGCGTTCGCGACGGCTTCGGCGGTGACCTTCGTCCCGTCCTGAAATTGGGCGTCGCGTAGTTCGAAGGTCCAGGTGGTGTCGTCGGCCTGTTTCCAGGAAGCGGCGAGTGCGGGCTTCGCGGTGCCGTCGGCGTCGAGCCTGGTCAGGCCTTCGACGACGGAGAGCTTGCTCAGCACCGTGGCGTCGTTGCTGTACGGGGAGAGGGCCTGGGCCGGTGGCACGGCCAGGGCGACTCTGATGCGCTGTTCGGACCGGGCCCCGCCCCTGCCGGCGGAGCCATCCGAGAAGCAGCCGGCGAGTAGTGGAGTAAGGAGCAGCGCCGCGGCGACGCGGAGGGGGATTGTGCGCATAAGAGCAGTCCTGTGGTGCCTGGTCCGAATTGATCGCGATAAGGTTAGCCTAACTTAACTGTTTCGCTTTCAACCAACCCCTGCCATTCAGCGGGAGCCGAGGCGAAGGACGTCGAGGGCCGTCAGGGCCACGTGCAGCTCGGTGCGTCGCTGCCCGGACTCCAGGTCGGAGCCGAGCAGCCGCTCGATGATGTGCAGCCGCTGGTAGAGCGTCTGCCGCGACAGATCCGCCGCCTGGGCGGCGACCGTCTTGTTGCCTGCGGCGTCCAGGTAGTGGCGCAGCGTGGACACCAGATCCGTGTTGTGCCGGTGATCGTAGTCGATGAGCCGGCCCACCTGGCGCTCCACGTAGCCCTGGAGGCGTACGTCCGAGCGCAGCGCGTAAAGCAGCTGCCGCAGCCCGATGTCCGACAGCTCGTAGTACGGCTTGCGGGGAGACGTGCCGGGTAGGGCCGACTCCGCGACGTGAGAGGCGTCCCGGAAGGACCGCGCGGCCTGGGAGAGGTCGGCCACGTCCGAGCCGACACTCACAACCGCTTGCGGGGCCAGTTCCATGGCGGCGCGGCCGATCAGCTCGACCGCGGGCCTCCACTGCTTGGTGTGCCGCAGACCGAGCAGCACACCGATCCGTCCGGCGCCCAGCTCACCCACGAGCGCGGGGACGCCGGCCACCGTAACCTCCTTCACCAGGCTTTCCTCGAGTTCTGCGACGCTCACGCCGGACTCGTCGCCGGGCAGGTCCACGAGGACCACGACGTACCGGCAGTCGCGGGCGGGCAGGCCGAGCGCCGCCGTGCGGACCGCTGCCTCGCCCGCGGTCCGATAACGCTGCTCGGCGAGGTCCAGCAGGGCCCCGCGGTGCGCTCCGCGCTCCCAGGCTGCCGGGTGGATGAGGCGGGAAATCGCCAGAGACATCGCCGCCCGTTCCAGCACCGACGTGTCCACCTCGGCGAAGGCGGGCTCCACGGCGGTGCGGTCGGGCAGCATGACCACGCGCCCGCAGCGCTCCCCTCGGTATTCCACCGGGCACACCAGCCATCCTTCGGGGCCGCTCACCGCCGCGGAGTCGGTCGGCGGCGTCGCGCGGGAGCGCCGCTCCCAATCCGTGAGGACTTCCTCCACGGTGCGGGCCGACGGCTCGCAGATCAGCGCCTGGTGTGCCTGGTTCTCCAGCACGACCGCCCGGCCGCTCATCTCGGCTGCGGCGCGCATCGCCTCTGCGGCCCCGGCGCCCCTCAAGGTCAGGCCGGTGAACGTCTCGTGAATCTCCTGTGTCCGGCGCAGCGTCTCCACCTGGTTGCCGAGCAGGAGCTCGTGGACGACCTGGGTGACCTCCAGGAAGTTGACGTCCCTGGACAGCAGCACCAGCGGCAGATCATGTGCTCTGCATGCGCGCACCAGTTCCTCGGGCGGGCGGTGGTAGCGCCGGACGAGTTCCAGAACGAGGCCGGCGGCGCCGACCGTGGCCAGCTCGTCGACGTAGCGCCGCACCAGCGCCGGTTCGCGGGGCAGCGGCATGCCCGTGGTCAGGACCAGCTCGCCCCCCTTGAGGAAGGAGGCCGGGTCGGTCAGCTCTGTGATGTGCACCCAGCGGATCGAGCGCCCGAGCTGCGACTCGCCCGCGACCACCTGGGGCCGGCCGGCCGCCATGACGGGTAGGGCAAGCACTTCGGCGACGGTGAGCACGCGGCCGCGCACCGGCGCCGCGGCCGGCGATGGGACCTGATCCGGTGCTCCTGTCATGGCTCCTCACGGTACGTGACCCGGGTGACGTGCTGAAACGGCAGGTTGACACTTTGTCCAGAGAGGGGTCGCGGGGCGGACACATCATCCGTTGTTCGGCCATTGCGGCTCGGCGATGCTCGGATGCCAACGCGACCGACGACCAGCAGTCTGGGAGACGAGTATGACCAATCTGTCGCCGCACCTCCGCCAGGCGACCCCCGTGGTGGCGGTCCGCGGTGAGGGAGTCCACCTGTACGGTGAGGACGGCCGTCGCTACCTGGACTTCACCGCCGGCATCGGGGTCACCAGCACCGGCCACTGCCACCCCCGGGTCGTCGCCGCGGCCCAGGAACAGGTCGCCACGCTCATCCACGGTCAATACACGACCGTCATGCACCAGCCGCTCCAGCAGTTGGTCGCCGAACTGGGCAAAGTGCTCCCGGCAGGGCTGGACAGTCTGTTCTTCACCAACTCGGGCAGCGAGGCGGTGGAAGCAGCCCTGCGCCTGGCCCGCCAGGCGACCGGCCGGCCCAACATCGTGGTCTGTCACGGCGGCTTCCACGGCCGTACCGTGGCGGCCGCCTCCATGACCACCTCGGGCACCCGTTTCCGTTCGGGATTCGCGCCGCTGATGCCTGGCGTGGTGGTCACCCCGTTCCCTGCCGCATACAGGTACGGCTGGGACGAGGAGACCGCCACCCGCTTCGCGCTCCAGGAGCTCGACTACGTGCTGCAGACCATCTCCTCACCGGCCGACACCGCGGCGGTCGTCGTGGAGCCCGTGCTCGGCGAGGGCGGGTACGTGCCCGCGACCCGCGCCTTCATGGAAGGGCTGCGGGAACGGGCGGACCGGCACGGGTTCCTGCTCGTCATGGACGAGGTGCAGACGGGCGTGGGCCGCACCGGCCGGTTCTGGGGGCACGAGCACTTCGGCGTCGCCCCGGATATCCTGGTCACAGCCAAGGGCCTGGCCAGCGGCTTCCCGCTGTCCGGCATCGCGGCCTCCGAAGAGCTCATGAGCCGTGCCTGGCCGGGGTCGCAGGGCGGCACGTACGGCGCCAACGCCGTCGCCTGCGCGGCCGCCGTCGCCACTCTTCGCACGGTCCGCGAGGAACGCCTCGTGGAGAACGCCGAGGCCATGGGCAAGCGACTGCGCGCCGGGCTGGAGGAGGTGGCCGCCGAGCACTCCTGCATCGACGACGTGCGCGGGCTCGGCCTGATGCTGGCCGGCGAATTCGTCACCGAGGACGGCCGTCCCGCTCCCGAGATCGCCGCCCGCATCCAGCAGGCCGCCATCGAGGAAGGACTCTTGCTGCTCCTGTGCGGCGCCTGGAACAACGTCGTGCGCATGATCCCGGCGCTGGTCATCGACGAGGCGGGAGTGGACGAGGGACTCCGCGCCTGGAGCGCGGCGGTGCAGGCCGGAGTGTCCGGCAGATGACCGGCAGGCCCGGCGACGCCTCGCGCGTGTCCCACCGGCCCGCATCCGCCCGAGAGCTGCTGGATGTGCTCGGGCGGACCGTTCCCGGGCTGGACGTGGAGACGGACGTGGGCCGGCGCGCGCAGTACGCCTACGACGCCTCCAACTATCGGGTGCCGCCGCTGGCCGTCTCCTTCCCCCGGTCGGCCGGCGACGTGCGCGCCGTCGTCCGGGCCTGCCACGAACTCGGAATCCCCGTCACCGCACGCGGCGGCGGGACCAGCATGGCCGGCAACGCCGTCGGACCGGGCGTCGTACTGGACTTCTCCCGCCACATGCGCCGCGTCCTGGACCTCGACCCCCGCACGCGCACCGCCCGCGTGGAGGCCGGTGTCGTCCTGGACGACCTGCGCGCGCTGGCCGCACGCGAAGGGCTGACGTTCGGCCCCGACCCGTCCTCGCACAGCCGCTGCACCCTCGGCGGCATGATCGGCAACGACGCGTGCGGCAACCGGTCGGTCCGGCACGGACGCACGAGCGCGCACGTGGAGTCCCTGGAGATCGTGACGGCCGACGGCGTCGTGGCGTACGCCGAGCGCGGCGGGCTGCGTGCCGCCGACCCTGCCGACGGCGAGCGGATCGCGCGGCTGGAGAAGGACCTGCGGCGGCTCGTGGAGGAGAATCTCGCGCCGATCCGCACCGAGCTGGGCCGCATTCCGCGGCAGGTCTCCGGCTACCAGCTCCAGCACCTGCTGCCCGAACGCGGTTTCGACGTCGCCCGCGCTCTCGTCGGCACCGAGGGCACCTGCGTGCTGGTCACGGGGGCCACCGTGCGCCTGGTGCCGCAGCCTTCGGCCACCGCCCTGCTCGTGCTCGGCTACGACGACGTGGTCGCCGCCGCCGAGGACGTGCCGGAGATCCTGCACTGGTCGCCCACCGCTGTCGAAGGCATGGACGAGGCCATCGTCGCCACCATGCGCTCCCGCCGCGGCCCCGGCTCGGTCACCGGCCTGCCGGACGGGCGGGCCTGGCTGTACGTCGAACTGGACGGCGACGGCGGTGACGGCGGTGCGCCCGATGGGACGGCGGCGGTCGCGGCGCGGGCGCGCGACCTGCTCGGCGTACTGCGTTCGCGCGGGCGGCTGATGGCCGGTCGGGTGGTGGAGAGCGATGCCGAACGCAGGTCACTATGGCGGGTTCGCGAGGACGGCGCCGGTCTGGCCGCCCGCCTGGTGGACGGTGGCGAGTCGTGGCCGGGCTGGGAGGATGCGGCCGTCGAGCCGGCGAACCTCGCCGCCTACCTGCGAGACTTCCGCGCCCTGCTGGCGGCGCACAGGCTGGGCGGCGTGGTGTACGGGCACTTCGGAGCCGGCTGCGTCCACGTGCGCATCGACTTCGACTGGTCCACGGACGGCGGCAGGGCGGCGGCGCGGCGGTTCCTGCGCGAGGCGGCGACGCTGGTCACCGGGCACGGCGGAACTCTGTCGGGAGAGCACGGCGACGGCCGCGCCCGCAGCGAGCTGCTGGAAGTGATGTACGGGCGGCGCATGCTGGAGCTGTTCGCGGCCGTCAAGCAGGTCTTCGATCCGGAGGGGCTGCTCAACCCCGGCGTGATCGTCGCCCCGGCGCCGCTGGACGCCGACCTGGCGCTCGACACGCCGCCCGGCGCGCGGGCGTGGCCGACCCTGACGCTCTTCCCGCAGGACAGCGACGGTTTCGCCGGGGCGGTGCGCCGCTGCGTGGGCGTCGGCCGCTGCCGTTCCAATGCGGGCGGCGTCATGTGCCCCAGCTACCGCGCCACCCGGGACGAGCGCGACTCAACGCGTGGCAGGGCGCGCGTGCTGCAGGAGATGCTGCGTGGCGAGACCGTCACCGACGGCTGGCGTTCGCGGGAGGTACGTGACGCGCTCGACCTGTGCCTGTCGTGCAAGGCCTGCTCGACCGACTGCCCCACGGGCGTTGACATGGCCACTTACAAGGCGGAGTTCCTGCACCGGCACTACCGCGGCCGGCCGCGGCCCCGTGCTCACTACTCCCTGGGCTGGCTGCCTGCGGCCGCGCGTGTGGCCACCCTGGCGGCCGGGCCGGTCAACGCGCTGCTACGCGGCCCGGCCGGGCGGCTGCTAGCCCGGCTGGGCGGCATCGCGCCGCAGCGACGGCTGCCCGCGTTCGCCCCCCGGAAGGCCCTGCGCGCCGCCCTCGCCGCTACTCCCCCAGGCGCGCGGGAGCCCGAGGCGGTGTTGTTCATCGACAGTTTCACCGCGGCGTTCCGGCCAGGCGTGGCGGCGGCCACCTCCCGGGTTCTCGCCGCCGCCGGCGTGCCGGCCGCGCCACAAGCAGGTCTGTGCTGCGGGCTGACCTGGATCAGCACCGGCCAGCTGACCGTGGCGCGCCGCGTCATGGAGCGCACGGTCGCGCGGCTCGACGCGAGCTCCAGCGGTCCGCACGCGACGCTGCCGATCGTGGTGCCCGAGCCCAGCTGCGCGGCCGCACTCGCCCACGACCTCCCCAGGCTGCTCGGCACCGAGGCCGCCGAAAGGGTGGCGCGTCGGGTCCATACACTCACCGCTGCCCTGGACGGACTCGCCGCGGCCGGATGGGAGCCGCCCCCGCTGCCCGACCGGGTCGTCCTGCAGACCCATTGCCACGAATACGCCCAGTTCCCCGGGCACCGGCCGCGTGACCTGCTGCGCGGCCTCGGGGTACGGGAGGTCGCCGAGGCGGAGGGCTGCTGCGGCCTGGCGGGCAACTTCGGCTTCGAGGCCCAGCACTACGACACCTCCATGGCCGTCGCCGGCCTGGCCCTGCGCCCCAGGCTGGACGAAATGCGCGACGGGGTGGTTGTGGCCGACGGATTCGGCTGCGCCACCCAGGTCGAGCACCTCGGCGCGGACCGGGGCATCGCCGCCCTGCACCTGGCGGAACTGCTCGACCCGGCGCCCGAGACGCAGACAGACACAACAGCTGAACGAAAGGCAGGCTCATAATGTCCTCACCCATCGAACGGGTGCCGAAGCGGCTGTTCATCGCCGGCCAGTGGGCCGATGCCGCCTCCGGCGCCACCATGCCCGTCGACGACCCCGCCACCGGCCAGATCCTCTGCCACGTGGCCGACGCCGGCCCCGAGGACGGGCGGCGCGCCGAGGAGGCGGCGGTCGCCGCGCAAGAAGAATGGGCGCGCACCGCACCGCGCGCCCGCAGCGAGATCCTGCGCCGGGCGTACGAGATCATCATCTCTCGCACCGACGAGCTGGCCATGATCATGACCTCCGAGATGGGCAAGCCGCTCGCGGAGGCACGCGTCGAGGTGGCCTACGCGGCCGAGTTCTTCCGCTGGTTCTCCGAGGAGGCGGTACGGATCGAGGGGGCGTACGGCACGCTGCCCGACGGCCGCAACCGGATGCTGCTCTCACGGCGCCCGGTCGGGCCCTGCCTGCTGATCACCCCGTGGAACTTCCCGCTCGCCATGGGCACGCGCAAGATCGGCCCGGCCATCGCCGCAGGCTGCACGATGGTGCTCAAGCCGGCACCGCAGACGCCGCTGTCGAGCCTGGCGCTGGCCGCCATCCTGCGGGAGGCCGGCCTGCCCGACGGCGTGCTGAACGTCGTCACCACCTCCCACGCCGGCGAGCTGATCAAGCCGATGCTGCGCCGCGGGCACATCCGCAAGCTGTCCTTCACCGGATCCACACAGGTGGGGCGCACGCTGCTGGCCCAGTGCGCCGACACCGTCGTGCGCACCTCCATGGAACTGGGCGGCAACGCGCCGTTCATCGTCTTCGACGACGCCGACCTGGACACCGCCGTGAACAGCGCGATGGTGGCGAAGATGCGCAACATGGGCGAGGCGTGCACCGCCGCCAACCGCTTCTTCGTGCACACCTCCGTCGCGGACGAGTTCGCGGTACGGCTCGCCGAGCGCATGGGGTCGCTGGTCGTGGGGCCGGGCACAGAGCCCGGTGTCGACGTCGGCCCGCTCATCGACCAGGCGGGCCGGGCCAAGGTCGCCGACCTGGTCGCCGATGCCGTCGAACGCGGCGCGAAGGTGCTGATCGGTGGCGAGACCCCGGCCGGTCCCGGCTGCTTCTACCCACCCACCGTCCTCACCGGCGTCGACCCGGGCTCCAGGCTCACGAGCACGGAGATCTTCGGGCCGGTGGCGGCCGTACTGACGTTCGACGACGAGGACGAGGTCGTACGGGCCGCCAACGACACCGAGTGGGGGCTGGTCGCTTACGTGTTCACCCGGGACCTGAGCCGTGCGTTGCGCGTCGGAGATCGGCTGGAGGTGGGCATGGTCGGCCTCAACACCGGCCTGGTGTCCAATCCGGCGGCGCCCTTCGGCGGTGTCAAGCAGTCGGGGCTGGGCCGGGAGGGCGGCCGGGTCGGCATCGAGGAGTTCCTCGATTACAAGTACCTGGCCGTGCCGGTATGACCGCCATGGGCCGTCCTCTCCTGGTCGCCCTGCACGACGGCACGCCGCTGCCGCACCCGGAACGCGTCGAAGCGCTCGCCGACGTCCGCCACGTCGGCGAGGACGGTCTGGCCGACGCCCTGCCGGGCGCGGACGTGCTGCTTGTGGGCGGCGCCGGGTTCACCGGCATCGTGCGGGCCTGGCCGGCGGACCCGGCGCTCGCGCCAAGCTGGGTCCATGTGGCCGCCACCGGCGTGGAGCACGTGCTGTTCGACGCGCTGGTACGCGATTCCGGGCTCACCCTGAGCAACTCGCGCGGCATTTACGACGAGGCGATCGCCGAGTACGTCCTCGGCCTGATCCTCGCCCTCGCCAAGGACCTACCGGGCACCCTCGCCCACCAGCGGCGGCGCGAGTGGCGATGGCGGGAGAGCGAGCGGATCGGCGGCCGGTCCGCCCTCGTGGCAGGCACGGGGCCGATCGGCCGGGCCATCGCCCGCCAGCTGCGCGCCGCCGGCATGCGGGTCAGCGGCGCGGGCCGTACCGGGCGATCCGATGATCCCGACTTCGGCACCGTGTACGGCGGCGGCGAGTTGCTCGCAGCACTCAGTGAGGCCGACTACATCGTGCTGGCCGCGCCCCTCACCCCGCAGACGCGCGAAATGATCGACGAGAGGGCGCTGCAGGCCATGAAACCCACCGCCCGGCTCGTCAACGTGGGCCGCGGCGGGCTGGTCGTACAGGACGCCCTCGTGGACGCGCTGCGCCGCGGGCGGCTCGCCGGGGCGGCGCTGGACGTCTTCGAGGAGGAACCCCTGCCGGACGATTCGCCGCTCTGGGACCTGCCCGGAGTGATCGTCTCGCCGCACATGGCGGGCGACGTGCACGGCTGGCGGGAGGCGCAGGCCGAGCTGTTCCTCGACAACCTGCGCCGTTACCTCGCCGGCCGGCCGCTGCGCAACGTCGTGGACAAGGAACGGGGGTACGTCAGTGGCCGAGTCAGCCGAGCCGGCGGGCCGTGATCTCCGCTGCCGTCTCGGAGACCAGGCGGCCCAGCTCGGGCAGCCGCTCCGGGGCGAAGCGCGAGTCCGGCATGGACACCGCCACCGCGGCGAGCGGCGTGCCGTCCGCCTCCAGAATGGGCGCCGCGACCGCGCAGACGTCCGCCCGGTACTGGTTGCGGTTCACCGCGTACCCGTCACGCCGCACCTGCCCGAGCTCGGCGCGCAGCTCGTCGGGATCGGTCACGGTCGTCGGGCTGTAGCTCTCCAGTCCGCGCGCGACTAATTCGTTGACCTCGCCCGCGCTCAGATGAGCGAGCACCGCACGGCCGGCCGCGGTGGCATGCAACGGAGAGGTGTCCCCGATCTGGTGAAAGGTGCGCACCGCCCGGTCGCTGTCGACCCGGTCCACCACGACCATGCACTGCAGCCCGTCCGGCACCGCGAGGTGGATCGTCTCGTTGACCACGTCACGCAGCCGCACCATGGGCTCGCGCGCGGCGGCGAACAGGCTGGCGCCCTGGAGCGCGGCCGGGCGGACCGCCAGCACCCGCGCGCCGATCTCCCACCGGGTCGTGTCACCCCGGCTGGCCCGCAGCCATCCGGCCTCGTGCAACGTCACCAGCGTGCGCTGCACCGTCGACTTGGGGATACCGAAGTGCTTGGCCAGCTCGCCCACGGTCACCGGCTGCTGCTGCGCGACGGCCTCCAGGATCCGGAGGCTGCGCGTCACGCTCTTCATCTCCACAAGATCTCCCCAGGTAAATAGCTGGTAACCACCGGTACACACCCTCTTGACGGGAAAGTCACCCTGTCCCAATAATGCCAAATAGTAGCACGGCGTTCCACAATGTGGCACGGCCAGGACGGGCTCGCCACACGGAGCGGGCCGTTCCCCGAATCCAAATCCATCACCGGAGCGCCGGTCAATGGCCGGTGTCCCTCCCGAAAGGAATCCCCTGTGGCAGCCAGGAAGCGTGTCGCGGTCGTCGGCGTCGGGACGATGGGCAGCCAGGCCGCCTGGCGGCTGGCCGCCCGCGGAGCCGAGGTCGTCGGGTTCGACCGTTTCGCCCCCGGCCACGACCGCAGCGCCGCGGGCGGCGAGACGCGGATCTTCCGCAGCGCCCACTTCGAGGACTCCCGGTACGTGCCGCTGCTGCGGCACGCCGACGGCCTGTGGGAGCAGCTCCAGCAGGAGACCGATCGCGAGCTGCGCCGCCTGACCGGCTGCCTCCTCATGGGGCCCGTCGAGGAGCGGCAGATGCGCACCGTGCTGGAGTCGATCGCCGAGCACGATCTCGACCACGAGGTGCTGGACGCCGAGGCCCTGGCCAAGCGGTTCCCGCAGTACCGCATCGAGGAGGGCGACGCCGCCGTCCTGGACCGTCACGCCGGTTTCCTGCGCCCGGAGCTGACCGTCCTGTCGGCCGCCCGCCGCGCTGAAGAGCTGGGCGCCGAGATTCACCGCTACACTCCCGTCCGGGAGATCGCCCCCTCCGGCGACGGGGTGATGATCAGCACCGACGCCGGGAGCGAGCGCTTCGACGCGGCGGTGGTGACCGTCGGCCCGTGGGTCAACGACCTGCTGCCGGATCTGCCGTGGGAGGTCGACGTCCGGCGGGTGATCAGCGCCTGGTTCGTGCCGGTCGGCGACACCTGGGCCGGCGAGGAGCGGCCGGCGTTCATCCGCACCGCGCCCGTCCACTGCTACGGCCTACCCTCGCCCGACGGAGTCACGGTGAAGATGGGCCTGTCGCGGCAGCTGCACCGGCCGGTGGCCGACCCCAACAGCCTCGACCGCACGGTGCAGCCGGAGGAGCTGGACGTCTTCACCGAGCTGCTGCGGCGCCACCTGCCCGGCCTGCTCCCCGACCCGGTGCGGCTGTCGGTCTTCATGGAGGGCTACACCGAGAGCAGCCGGCCCCTCGTCGGCCCGCTGCCCGGCGCCGAGAACGCGATCCTGCTGGCCGGGTTCTCGGGCCACGGCTTCAAGCTGTCGCCCGCCATGGGTGACATCGCCGCCGACCTGGCGCTCGACGGCCACACCGACCAGCCCATCGAGTTCATGACGACGCTCGGCCGCACGGCCGCCTGAATGAGGTATGAGATGACCTGGACCATCGCCACCCTGACCGCCGAACCCGGCGCCAAGACCAGCGGCACCGTTACCGTGGACCTCGGCACGACCACCGCCGACGTCCCGCTGATCCTCATCCACGGCTCCCGTCCCGGCCCCACCGTGGTCATCACCGGCGGGGTCCACGGCGGCGAGTTCGCCGGAATCAGCGCCGCCGCTCAGCTCGCGGCCCGGTTGCAGCCCGACGACGTGCTCGGCCGGATCGCGATCTGCCCCGTCTCCAACCCGCCCGCCGCCTACGGGGGCCGCCTCAACGTCTCGCCGCTCGACGGCGTCAACATCAACCGGGTTTTCCCCGGCGACCCCGCCGGCGGGCCGACAGAGCGGATGGCCGCCTGGCTGTTCGAGCACCTCATCCCCGGTGCCGACGCCTACGCCGACCTGCACAGCGGCGGCATCGACCAGACCCTGCTCGACTTCGTCGGCTACCGTCTCACCGGCGACGCCGTCCTCGACGCCAAGTCCCGGGCGATGGCCCACGCCGTCGGCTACGAGTACGTGGTGTTCGGCCGCTCCGCCGACGGCGGCAACAGCCACGCCGCCGCCAACCGCCTCGGCATCCCCGCCGTCCTCATCGAGACCGGCCAGCGCGGCGACCGCGACCCGGCTACCGTGCGGACCCTGCTGGACGCCCTGCACCGGCTGCTGCAGCACCTCGGCGCACTCGACGACCCCGCGCCCGCACCGGCGGCCACGCCCTCACCCGAGTGGGAGTGGACGGGGTTCGTGGACTCGCCCGCCACCGGCCTGTGGTATCCGGACGCCGCCACCGGCGACGAGGTCACCGAAGGGCAGACCATCGGCCGGATCATCGACCCCCTCGGCGGCGAACACAAGGTCACCGCCACGGCCACCGGAACGATCCTCTACGGCATGAACGGCCTCACCGTCGTCCCCGGCACCGAGCTGGCGGCCATCGCTGTCCTCGCCTGACCACTCCCCGAACCGCGACCATCCCCCATCCCCCGGAGGTACCGCCATGACAAATTCACCGATCGGAAGGCGGGCGCTGTTGCGCGGGGCCGTCGCGCTGGCCGCCCTGCCGGCGCTCGCCGCCTGCGGTACCGGCACCAGCCGCTCCACTGGTGCCAGCGTCTCCACCGGCTCGAGCGCCAAGACGGTGGCCGTCCGCAACAGTGGCGGGGCCTACGGCGAGGCCCTCAAGAAGGCGATCTACGACCCGTTCACCAAGGAGACCGGCATCACCGTCCAGGTCGCCAACCTCGACGGCGCCCAGGTCCTGGCCCAGATCAATCAGGGTCGCCCCCAGGTCGACCTCATCGACAACTCGATGATGGACCACGCCAAGTTCGTCCGCGAGAACGGCCTGGAGAAGCTGGACCTCGACCGGATCAAGAACCTCAAGATCGCCAAGCTGCCCGAGAACCAGATCACCGAGTACGCCGTCGCCAACAGCTTCTACGCCCAGTGCATGGCGTACCGCACCGACGCCTTCGACGGCCGTAAGCCGGAGTCCTGGGCCGACTTCTGGGACGCCAAGGCTTTCCAGGGCGGCCGCTCGATGTGCAACCCGGACGCCGACCTGCCCGAGCTGGAGTTCGCGCTGCTGGCCGACGGCGTCCCGATGGACCAGCTGTACCCGCTCGACGTGGACCGCGCCTTCAAGGCGCTGGACCGGATCAGGTCCGACGTCAAGAAGTACTGGGACAGCGGCCCGCTCCCCGGCATGCTGCTCACCCGCCAGGAGGTGACCATGACCACCGTCTGGCACGGCCGCCTCGCCGACCTGCTCAAGCAGGGCGTCCCGGTCGCGGCCCAGCTCAACGGCGCCCGCCGCCAGCTCCAGGGCTACGCCATCGCCAAGGGCGCGGCCAACCTGGACACCGCCTACCAGCTCTTCGACTACTCGATGAGTCCCGACGTCCAGGCCCGCCTGGCCATGACGTACCCGACGAACCCGTCTTCCCCCGCGGCCTACGACAAGATCAGCGAGGAGGTCCGCAACGGCCTCGCCGGTGCGCCGCAGTACTACGACAAGGGCTTCGACGCGGACATCGACTGGTGGCTCAAGAACGAAGCCGCCATCAGCAAGCGCTGGCTGGAGTGGGCTCGTGACTGAGTTCGGGGTAGCCGGACCGTCCGTCGAGGTGGCCGGCTCCAAGACGGCCACCTCGACCGGCAAAGCGCTGTCAGTCGTGGCCCTGCGCAAGACGTACGGGGACGTCGTCGCCGTCGACGAGGCGTCCATGGAGATCACGGCCGGGGAGTTCGTCACCTTCCTCGGCGCCTCTGGGTCGGGTAAGACCACGACCCTGATGATGATCGCCGGTTTCTGCGAGCCGGATTCCGGCACCATCACCGTCGGGGGCCGCGACGTGACCCGGCTGGCCCCGCAGAAGCGGAACCTCGGTTTCGTGTTCCAGCAGTACCTGCTCTTCCCGCACATGACCGTCGGCGAGAACGTCGCGTTCCCGCTGCAGCTGCGTGGCGTGCCGAAGGGCGAGATCCGCAGGCGGGTCGGGGAGACGCTGGAGATCGCGGGCCTGTCCGGGTTCGGCGGCCGCAAGCCGCGCGAGCTGTCCGGTGGTCAGCAGCAGCGCGTCGCTCTGTGCCGGGCGCTGGTCTACCGGCCGCCGGTCATCCTGATGGACGAGCCGCTGGGCGCGCTGGACAAGAAGCTGCGCGACCAGCTCCAGGTGGAGATCAAGACCATCCAGCAGGAACTCGGTCTGACCGTCATCTATGTGACGCACGATCAGGAAGAAGCGCTGGTCATGTCGGATCGCATCGCGGTGATGCGCAACGGCCTGATCGAGCAGTTCGACACGCCCCGGGAGCTGTTCGAGCGGCCGAGGACCCCCTTCGTCGCCGACTTCCTGGGCGCGGCCAACTTCCTGCCCGGCCGCGTGGAACAGCAGACCGACGCGCACACCATGGTCCGCCTGGACCGGAGCGGGGGCCTGCTCAAGACACGGCGCCACGAGCTGGCCACCGGTGTCCCGGTCAAGGTCGCCGTCCAGCCGGGTCGGCTGCGGGTGTGCGCACCGGATGACGGCTTCTGCACCGGCACGGTGGAGAGCGCGACGTACGTGGGCAGTGTGGTGCGTGCCGGTGTGCGGGTCGACGGCGGCGACTCCCCGCTGTTGCGCCTGGAGGTACCGGCCGGCCGCGGACCCGTCACCGGCGAGCGGGTCGGGATCAGCGCAGATCCCGACGACGTCAACCTCTTCCCCGGCGAACAGGACGGGTGAGCCATGGCCGCCACCCTCGCCGGCGCCCCCGCCCGCCCCCGCCGGCTGCTGGCCTCCCGCAGGAACCGGATCGGCATCCTCTACGCCCTGCCGGCCGTGGTCTACCTGCTGGCGCTGTTCGTCTACCCGATCTTCAGCACGCTGCTGCTCAGTGTGAAGGACCGCGACGGGGCCCTGACGCTGAACTGGTACGTCGACGCGCTGACAGGCGTGAACCTGTCCGTGCTGTTCACCACGCTGCGGATCTCCGCCGAGACGGCGCTGTTCAGCCTCGTCATCGGATTCCTCCTGGCGAACGCGATCTCCCGGCTGAAGCCCCTACTGGCCGGACTCGCCATGCTGATCGTCGTCGTCCCGCACTTCATCAGCGCCCTGGTGCGCACCTACGGCTGGATCATCATGCTCGGCGACAAGGGCCTGGTGAACCAGGTGCTTGTCAGCCTGGGGGTCCCCGGGGCGCCGTACCAGCTGCTCTACAACGAGATCGGCGTGGTCATCGGCACTACTGCGGTGATGCTGCCGTACACCGTGCTGTTGCTGTACGGCGTGATGCGCGGCGTGGACCGCAGGCTGCTCGCCGCCGCGGCCAGCATGGGGGCCGGCCGCCTGGTCATCTTCCGCCGGGTCTACCTCCCGCTGGTCGCTCCCGGACTGGCCACGGCCGGACTGCTCAGCTTCATCCTCTCGCTCGGCTACTACATCACCCCGGCCCTGATGGGCAGCCCCAACCAGACGATGATCGCCACCCTCATCAACCAGCAAGTGATGAAGGAGAACCGGTGGAACGGGGCGGCCGCCGAGGGCGTCATCCTGCTGCTGCTGACCTTCGCGGGGCTGCTTCTGGTCAAGCTCGTCAGCTCCCTCGGCGAGGCGAAGAAGAGGAGCGCGTCATGATCGGACTGCGTAGCACCCTCACCGGGCGGATCGCGCTGACCGCGGCTGCCACCGTGATCCTGCTGTTCCTGGCGCTGCCGATCGTCGTGATCGTCGTCACCTCGTTCAGTAAGAGCGCCTTCGCATCGTTCCCGCCGGACTCCTGGTCGCTCGGCTGGTACCAGGCGCTGTTCGCCGACGGCAGCAAATGGCCGGGCGCGCTGTCGCTGAGCGCCTTCATCGCCTCGATCAGCACCGTGTTCTCGCTGATCATCGGTGTGACCGCGGCGACCGCGCTGACCCGCAGCGAACTGCCGCTGCGCTCCGCGGTCTACGCCCTGGTCCTGGGGCCGCTGGTCATCCCGCACATCGTCACCGCCCTGGGCCTGTTCCTGCTCTTCGAGCCCGCCTCGATGCTGGGCAGCCCGCTCGCGATCGCCCTGGGGCACACCGTGATGGCCTCGCCGATCGCGGTGCTGATCCTCGTCGCGACGCTGCGCGGGATCGATGAACGCCTGGAGGACGCCGCGGCGAGCATGGGAGCGGGCCGCATGACGATCGCTCGGCGGATCACCTTCCCCCTGGCCGCGCCGGGGATGGTCGCGGCGGCGATCTTCTCTTTCATCACCAGTTTCGATGATTTCTACGTCTCCCAGTTCCTGTCTTCCGTCGGCACCCTCACCCTGCCGGTGCAGATCTACAACTCCCTGATGTTCGACATCGATCCCAGCGTGACCGCGGTCAGCGCGCTGCTGATCGCCTTCGCGATCCTCGCCCTCGTGCTGGTCGGGCTGGTGCGCTGGCTCGGCTCCGGCAGGCAGAACGCCCTGCTGTCGGTCGAAACCGCCACGGCCCTCGGTGCTCCGGGCAAGGAGGCGCTGTGAACGCCACTCAGGCAGCGGAGCGTCACCTGCTGCTCAACATGACCGCGAACGGCTCGTTCGGCGAGGGCGGCAAGGAGCTGTTCGTCGTGACCCGTGGCGACGGCCCCTACGTGTATGACTCGGCCGGCACCCGCTACATCGACGGCATGTCCGGGCTCTACTGCGCCCAGCTCGGCTACGGCTACGCCGGCGAGATCGCCGAGGCGGCCGAGCGGCAGCTGCGCGAGCTGTGCTACAGCCCCCTGTGGACCGCCTCCGCGCACCCGGCGGCCCTGGAACTGGCCAGGCGGCTCGCCGGCCTCGCCCCTGACGGGATGGAGCACACGTTCTTCAGCAGCGGCGGCGCCGAAGCCGTCGAGACCGCCTGGAAGATCGTGCGCCGCTACCACGTGTTGCGTGGCGAGCCCGGCCGGACCAAGGCGCTGGCCAGGCGCGGCGCCTACCACGGGCTCACCCTGGGCGCCCTGTCGTTCACCGACCACCCCGAGCTCAAGGAGCCGTACGGTCCCCCCGCCGTGCCGACCACGTTCGTCGCCAACACCAACCGTGCCCTGTTGCCGGAGCCGCTGGACGACGCCGCGTTCACCGCCCACCTGCTGGCGGACGCCGAGGCCGCGATCCTGGGGGCGGGCCCGGAGAACGTCGCGATGTTCATCGCCGAGCCGGTGCAGAACCGCGGCGGCTGCATCCCCCCGCCCGCGGGCTACTGGGAGGGGCTGCGCCGCCTGGCCGACCGGTACGGGTTCCTGCTCGTCGCCGACGAGGTCATCACCGGGTTCGGCCGGCTCGGCGAGTGGTTCGGCGGCGACCGCTACGGCGCCCGGCCCGACCTGATCACCCTGGCCAAGGGCATTACGGCCGGCTACGCCCCGATGGGCGCCACCATGGTCAGCGCCCGCGTCGCCGAGGTGCTGAACCGGCCGGGCGAGGTGCTCAATCACGGCTACACCTTCTCCGGGCACCCGCTGTGCGCCGCCATCGCGCTGCGCGCCCTCGACATCATGGAACGCGACCGGGTGCTGGACAACGTCCGCGCCCACGAGGAGCACCTGGCCAAGCGCATGATCGCGCTCGGCGCCCTGCCGATCGTCGCCGACGTGCGCGGCGCAGGCTACTTCTACGCCGTCGAGCTGGCCGGCGAGCGCGAGGACGGCGCATTCGGCGAGGCGGCGCGGGCGGCGCTCATCCACGACCTCATCCCACGCCGGCTGCGCGAGGCAGGCTTGCTGGCCCGCGTCTACGACCGGGCCGCCCCGCTGGTTCAGATCGCCCCACCGCTGATCGCCGAAGCCGGCCTGCTCGACCTGATCGCCGACATCATCGCCGCCACGCTCGACGAGGCGTCGCACCGGCTCATTTCCTTCGAAAGGTAGAAACCAGTGACATACACCATCGGCCCGGTGAGCTGCGCCCCCGGAGAGCGCGTCCAGGGCCTCATCCCCGTCGGCGTCAGCACGTACGGCGTCGACCTGGGCATCCCGCTGATCGTGGTCAACGGCGCCGAGCCCGGTCCGGTCCTGTGCGTGGACGGCGGCGTGCACGGCGACGAATACGACGGCATGGAGGCCGTCCGCCGCGTCCTCGACGAGACCGACCCGGCCACGCTGCGCGGCACGCTCGTCGGCATCCCCTGCGTGAACACCCCCGCCTTCGAGGCCGCCGCTCGCACCAGCGGCCTGGACCACGCCAACCTCAACCGCATCTTCCCCGGCGACCCCGACGGCTCCTACTCGCTCCGGCTGGCCGCCACGTTCGTCGAGCAGGTCATCCCGGCCGTGGACGCCCTGGTCGACCTGCACACCGGCGGCGCGTACGGCGAGATCGCACCGCTCACCATCGTCCAGGGCGGCTATGAGGAGCTGGCCACCGGCATCGGCCTGGCCGCCGGCCACCCGCTGATCTGGAAGGGCGGCAAGTGGGGCGGCACCGCCCGCCTGTCCGCACTGCAGGCCGGCAAGCCTGCCATCACCGTCGAGGCCGGCGGCGGCACCTACCGTGAGGAGACGGTCGCCCTGCACGTGCGCTCCGTCCGCAACATCATGCGGCACCTCGGCATGATCGACGGCGCGGCGGAGCTGCTCGGCTCGTACACGGAGGTCAGCGGCACCTTCGCCCGCTCGGCCGCAGGCGGCTTCTTCCTCGGCCACGCCGACCCCAGCGAGGAGTGCAAGCAGGGTGACCTCATCGGCCGCGTCGTCGACCACTACGGCGCCACCCTGGAGGAGATCCGCGCCCCGCAGGACGGCATCGTGCTGTGGGTGCGCCGCATCCGCACCGTCCGCACCGGCGACGAGGTCGTCATCTTCGGCGCGGTCGAAGGGGAGATCCGGCCGTGACCAGCCATTCCGTGCGCGAGCTGCTCATCGACGGCAAGAGGGTCCCCGCCCGTGACGGGGCCACCTTCACCGTCGTCGACCCGGCCCGCGGCACCCCCATCGCCGAGGTGTCCCGCGGTGGCCCCGCCGACATCGACAGCGCGGTCGCCGCCGCCGGCGCCGCGCTCGTCTCGCCCGGCTGGGCGTGCCTGCGGCCGGCCGAGCGGGGGCGGCTGCTCACCCGCATCGCCCAGGAGATCCGCCGCCAGGCCGGCGACCTGGCCGAGCTGGAGAGCCTGGACGTGGGCAAGCCACTGCGCCAGGCCCGCGCCGACGTCGAGGCGGCGGCCCGCTACTTCGAGTTCTACGCCGGCATCGCCGACAAGCTCGGCGGCGCCACGATTCCGCTCGGCCGCGGCCTGCTCGACTACACCGTCCGCGAGCCGATCGGCGTGTCGGGGCAGATCATCCCGTTCAACTACCCGCTGCAGAACACCGCCCGCGGCGCGGCCCCCGCCCTCGCCGCCGGCTGCACCGTCGTGCTCAAGCCGTCACCGGAGGCGCCGCTGACGCCGCTGGAGATCGGGCGGATCGCGCTGGAGTGCGGGCTGCCGCCCGGGGTGCTCAACGTGGTGCCAGGAGACGGCGCGACCGGCGCGGCCCTGGCCGGCCATCCCGGAATCGACCAGGTGACGTTCACCGGCTCGGTACCGACCGGGATCAAGGTCGCGCAGGCCGCCGCCGCGAACGTGGTGCCGTCGGTCGTGGAGCTGGGCGGCAAGTCGCCCGCCATCGTCTTCGCCGACGCGGACTTCGACCAGGCGCTCGCCGGCGTGGCGGCCTCGGCGTTCGGCAACGCCGGGCAGACGTGCTCCGCCGGCACCCGACTGCTGCTGCAGCGCGGCGCCGAGGAGTTCCTCGATCGGCTCGTCGCGCACGCAGCCTCCCTGCGGCTCGGGCCGGGCCTGGACGACCCCGACATGGGGCCGCTGGTGTCGGCGCGGCAACGCGACCGCGTGGAGACGTACCTGGAGCTGGCCCGTCAGGAGAGCGCCACCATCCGCACTGGCGGCGGACGGCCCGCGGACCCGGCGCTCGCCGACGGGTACTTCATCGAGCCGACCGTGCTGGCTGGGCTCACCAACGCCGCGCGGTGTGCGCGGGAGGAGATCTTCGGGCCCGTCCTGACGGTCATCGAGTTCGGCGACGCCGAAGAAGCCCTGGACATCGCCAACGACAGCCCGTACGGACTGTCGTCGTACGTGTGGACCCGCGACATGACCACCGCGATGCGGCTGGCCGAGGGCATCAGGGCCGGCCAGGTGTACGTCAACGCCACCGGCGTCGGCACCGGCGTCGAGCTGCCGTTCGGCGGCTACAAGCACAGTGGGTGGGGCCGCGAGAAGGGCCTGGAGGCGCTGAACGGCTACACCCAGCTCAAGAACGTCTGCCTCGGCTTCGGGACGCCTCGATGAGCGGCATGCGTTACCGCAGGCTCGGCGGCGACGGCGCGTACGGCGGCGGCGACAGCCAGCGCCCGCTCGGAGCCGCGCTCAAGGGGCACAGGGACGAGGCCAACGGCCTGCTCAGCGGCAAGTACCGGCGCGGCGAGCCGCCGCCTCCCGGCAGCAGGCTGCAGGTCGCCGTCGGCGGCCTGGCGGCGCTGCCCCAGGTCGGCTCCGTCATCTGCGGGGCGATGACCCCGCAGCAGGTCACCGCCAACGCGGCGGCGGCCGGCTGGACCCCGGACGCGGCCGACCTGGCCGCGCTCGATCACATCGTGCCGCCCGGCGAACGGGTGGTCTGAACACCATGAGGTTGAACGACATGCGACAGGTAGTCACCTTCGACGCCTACGGAACCCTGATCGACTTCCAGCTCGGGCCCACCACGCTCAAAGTCCTCGCCGACCGGCTGGACCTCGACGGGCTCAACGTGGAGGAGTTCCTCGACGACTTCCGCGTCATGCGCTTCCAGGCCGTGCTGGAGGCGTACCGCCCCTACCACGAGGTGCTGCACTCCAGCCTGCGCAACGCCATGCGCCTGCACGGCCTCGACTACCGCACCTCCGACGGCGACGCCCTGGTCGAGGCGGTGCCCACGTTCGGCCCGCACCCGGAGGTGCCGGACGCGCTGCGGGCGCTCAAGAGCAAGTACGAGATCGCGATCATCTCCAACTCCGACGACGACCTCATCAAGCACAACGTCGCCAACATCGGCGTGGAGTTCGACTATGTCATCACCGCCGAGCAGGCCAGGGCGTACAAGCCGGACCGCCAGGCCTTTGAGCACGCCTTCAAGGTCATGGACGTCGAGCCGTCCCAGGTGATCCACACCGCCCAGGGCTGGGAGTACGACCACATCCCCACCCGCGACCTCGGCCTCGAGCGGCGCGTGTGGATCAACCGCTACCGCCGCCCCGGCAGCTCCGACTACCAGCCCTACGACGAGCTGAACGACCTGTCGGGCCTGCCCGCACTGCTCGGCTGCTGAGAACGGAACCCACGATGAAACAGATCCCGTACTGGCTCGACACCGCTCCCCCGCTACCCGACCGGTCCGGCAGGCCGCTGCCGGACGAGGCCGACGTGGTGGTCATCGGCGGCGGGCTGACCGGCCTGTCCACCGCCCTGCACACCGCCGGCAGGGGCGCCCGGGTCGTCCTCGTCGAGAAGGACAAGGTCGGCTCGGGCGCCTCCGGGCGCAACGGCAGCATGTGCACCCAGGGCATCACCATCACCACCGGCCAGGCACGCGAACGCTACGGCCAGGAGCGCGCCCGCGAGCTGTACGACTCCTTCCGCCACGCCGTGGACCTCGTGGAGGAGCTGACGCTCAAGGAGGGCATCGACTGCGACTTCCGCCGCTCCGGCCGCTTGGGTGTCGCCTTCAAACCAGCCCACTTCGAGAAGATGCGTGCCAAGCAACGCGATCTCGCCGAGAACTTCGGCCACGAGACCACGCTCATCGGCCCCGGCGAGCTGCGTACCGAGCTGGGCTCGGACTACTACCACGGCGCGCTGCTCGACCCGCTCAGCGCGGGCCTGCACGTCGGCAAGTACGTGCACGGCCTGGCCGGGGCCGCTGAGCGCGCCGGCGCCGAGATCCACGAGCGCAACGCCGCCACTGAGTTGCGGCGCATGCCCGGTGGCGGCTTCGAGGTGGAAACGCTGAACGGCCTCATCCGGGCCAGGCAGGTCGTCGCGGCCACCGACGCCTACAGCGACGGCGCGCTGCCGTGGCTACGCAAGCGGCTCATCTGCGTCGGCAGCTTCATCATCGTCACCGAGCCGCTGGGCGAGGAGCTGGCCCGCGAGATCATCCCGAACGCGCGCCTGGTGGTCGACTCCAAGAACATCGGCCACTACATCCGGCTCACCCCCGACAACCGGCTCGCCTTCGGCGGCCGGGCCCGCTTCGCCCCGTCCGACCCGGCCTCCGACCGCAAGAGCGGCGCGGTGCTCAAGCGGGAGATGGCCGAGATCTTCCCCCAGCTCGCCAACGTCAAGATCGACTACGTGTGGGGCGGCAGCGTCGGCTTCAGCTACGACCGCGTCCCGCACGCCGGCGAGCAGGACGGCCTGTACTACTCGGGGGGTTACTGCGGCCACGGCGTGCAGATGGCCACCTACATGGGGCGTGCGCTCGCCGACATGATGGACGGCCGTCCCGAGGCCAACCCCTGGCGCGGGCTCGGCTTTCCCAAGGTGCCCGTGCCGTTCTACAACGGCACCGCCTGGTTCCTGCCGTTCGCCGGCGCGTACTACAAGGCGAAGGACCGCTTCCGCTGACTCGGCTTCCTCGCGGCCGGCGCCCCTGGCCGCGAGGAGCCTCTTGATGATCGCTTCCGAGCTACCGGACGAGACATCGGGTCCAAAGCGCCACACGGACCCGCGCCCGCACCGCCGTCGCCGGCCCATAGCCCGAGAACCATGGTCGGGACCAATCGAGTCGTCGGTTGATTTCTTGAGGGGGAGAGGGCGCGTATGGACATTCGGCAGCTGGAGTACTTCCTTGCGATTGTTGATCGTGGGGGGTTCAACCGTGCTGCCTCGGCTCTGTACGTGTCGCAGCCGTCGCTGTCGCAGGCCGTGCGGGCACTGGAGCGTGATCTCGGCTCCGAGCTGTTCCATCGCATCGGGCGTAGGGCAGTCCTGACGGAGGCCGGAAGGGCCCTGATCGAGCCTGCCCGGGAGGCCGTGCGGAGTCTGGAGACGGCGCGGGCGAGTGTCGCGGCGGTGCATGAGCTGCGTGAGGGGCGCCTGGATGTGGCATCCATGCCGTCTCAGGCGGTGGAGCCGCTGACGACCTTGGTGAGTGCCTTCAGCCACCGGTATCCCAGCGTCTCTGTGGCCATCAAAGCGGCGTTCACCTCGCGCGATGTGATCGACATGGTGCGCACGGGTGCCGTGGAGTTGGGGCTTTTGGCGTCCGCTGGTCCGGTCTCCGACAAGGAGGTCGCCTCACATGCGCTGGGGCGGCAGCGTCTTGTGCTGGTGGTGCCGGCCGACGGTCCGCTCCCTGATCGGACGGCGGTGGAGTGCCGGGAGCTTGCGGGACAGCGGCTGATCGTCGGGCAGCCGAGTACCGGGATGCGCGCCTACGTCGACGCGCTGCGGGAACAGGGCATCGAGTTCACCGTCGCCGCCGAGATCGAGCACCGCGTGTCGCTCATGCCCCTGGTACTGGCCGGGGTCGGGCTCGCGGTGGTCACGGATTCCTGGCGGGACATCGCCCGGCGACTGGGCGCCCGCGTCCTGGACATCGAGCCGAAGGCCACCTTGGACATCGCCCTCGTCAGCCGCCGCGGCCGCCTGTCCCCCGCAGCCGCCGCGTTCGTCACGGCCGCCACCTCGGCCGCCGACAGCTGATAGGCATGGCTTATAAGGCAGATCGACCAGCTGCGCGACAAGGATGCGATCCTGCTGGGCGCGGTGGGATACCCGAGGTGCCCGACCATGTCTCGCTGTGGGGGCTGCTGATCCCGATCCGGCGCAGCTTCCGCCAGTACGTCAACCTCCGGCCCATCTGCGTCTTCGAAGGCATCTACAGTCCGGTGCACGGCGCGCGGCCGGGCGAGGTCGAGTTTTCGTCGTGCGCGAGAACGTGGAAGGCGATTACAGCGAGGTCGGAGACCGGCACAACAGCGGTTTCCCGGACGAGATCGAACTGCAGGAGGCCGTGTTCACCCGGGCCGGCGTCATGCGCGTGCTGGACTACGCCTTCACGCTCGCCTCCCAGCGCGGCGGCCGGCTGTTGCCTGGGGCCAGGAGCACATCGACGCGCTGGCCGCGAAGTTCGTCCTCGACCCCGCCCGCTTCGACGTGGTCGTCGCCTCCAACCTCTTCGGTGACATCCTCAGCGACCTCGCGGCCGCGGTCGCCGGATCCATCGGCATCGCCCCGGCGGCCAACCTCAACCCCGAGCGTGACTTCCCCTCGATGTTCGAGCCGGTGCACGGCTCCGCGCCAGACATCGCGGGCCAGGGCATCGCTAACCCGCTGGGCGCGATCTGGTCTGCGGCCATGATGCTCGACCACCTCGGCCACCCCGCCGCGGCCAGGGACATCACGGACGCGATCGCCTCGGTCCTGGCCAAGACCGATATCCGTACCCGTGACCTGGGCGGAACCGCGACCACCGCCGAGTTCACCGACAAGGTGATCGAGCTCCTCTGAGCCATCTCTCCCTCGGTGGGCGGCAGGGACGACGCCGCCCACCGCTCACCGGCAGGCGGCGGAAGTTGGTGGGCTACCTGGTCTTGAACCGGTCCGGACGCACGAAGTCCAGGCCTTCGATGGTCTGTTTGCCGAGCGCCTCGTGTGCGGCGATGTGGCCATAGCCGGTGGCCATTTTGAAGCCTTTTCCGGAGAATCCGGTGGCACAGTAGACCCTGCTGTTCTCATCCAGCCAGCCGAGGAGGGGATGCCTGTCCTCGGTGAAAAGGTCGGGGAAGGCGTCGGAGCGCACGATGGTGGGGGTCAGGCCGGGGAAGAATTCGGTGACGGTCTCGGTGACCTTCTCGATTTCTTCCGGGGTGAGTTCTCTGGGCACGGAGTCCGGGTCGGAGGTTGTCCTTCCGCGCCCGTCCAGCGGTCCGTCCACCGATGCCTTGACCGTCACGCCATCGACGGCGGGTGCGCCGTACATGGAGCGATCGTCGTACAGTCGGCTGAAGACGGGGAATTTCTCTGGCGAGAACTGGGTGCCGTCCTGGGCGATGAACCAGGTCAGGACGATCCGATGGGTTTCCGTAACGGCCTTGAGGTGGTCGGGCATGAGCCTTCGGGACCAGCCGCCCGAGGCGACGATGACCTTCTCGAACGTCCAGGTTCTGTCGCCCGAGGCGACGACCACGCCGTGTTCGGCTTCGGTGATGCTGTCCACGGGTGTGTTCTGAAGGACGGCGGCGCCGCCTGCCTGGGCCGCCGCGACGGCAGCGCTGACGGCGCGGTCGGTGCGCAGAACGCCGGCGCGGGGGTCATAGATGGCGCAGTCGTCGGGGCGGAGATTGTGCTGGGGGTAGCGTTCCGCCATGTCCTCCCGGCTGAGGACGTAGTGCTCGGCTCCGGTGATGCGCGTTGCCTCGAGGAGGCTGTTGATGAAGCTGCCGTTCGCCGTCCCGATGGACAGCCCCCCGGTAGGCGTGAGGATGTCCTGCCCGGTTTCCGCTTCGAGCTCGGCCCAGAGGCTGCGGGAGCGTTCCAGGATGGGGTAGTAGTCGGGCTTCCCGAGGTAGACCATGCGGAACAGGCGGGTGTCCCCGCCCACGGCACTGCGGCCGTGGGCGGGGGTGGCGGCTTCGAAGCCCACTACCGAGTCGGACAGCCGGGAGGCCTGCCACAGGGCCATGCTTCCGATGCTGCCCAGGCCGATGACTGCGAGTTGTGCGTCCATGAGAGCAGTTTCCTTTTCGTTTACTCGTGAAGTCCGGCGAGTCTGCTGCCGAATTTGGCCAGGAGTGAGGTCTTGCTGGAACCCCTGCGTTCTTCCCACTGGTCGGCAATGTTGAAGAGCCGGTACATGGCGTGAACGCCCAGCCAGCGGATGGGTTCCGGTTCCCACTTCCGTGCCCGGTAGCCGACCCAGGGAAGGGTGGTCCGTTCGGTTTCCTTCTCGAAGGCGAGCTCCACGAGAGTCCTGCCGCCGACGTAGGCTGCCGTGACGCCGTGTCCTGCGTAGCCGGTGGACGATCCGATCCCGGATGCCGGGTCCCAGTGCACGCCGCCGTTCCAGTCACGCGTGACGCCCAGGACTCCCGACCAGGCGTGGTCCACCTCGAAAGGCAGGCCCGGGAAGAAGGAACTGAGCTTCTGCGAGATCAGGTCGATGGTGGACTGGGCGGTTGCACCGGCTCCCCCTGTGCCGGACCCGAAGCGGTAGGGGACACCGCGGCCCCCCATGGTGATACGGCCGTCCGATGTCCGTTGGGCGTAGATGAAGGTGTGCGCGGAGTCGTTGAGGCACTGGGGCCCGTCCCAGCCGATCTGCTGCCACGCCTCCTCCGGCAGGGGCTTGGTCACGATCATTGAGGAATTGACCGGGATCAGGGTCCGGCGGCCGAGCAGCTGTCCCGAATAGCCTTCGGTACAGATGAACGTCCTGGCAGCCGTGACGCGTCCGTCGGCCAAGGTGAGGGTCTTGCCCTCGACACTGTCCACTCGGCTGCCCTCGTAGATCCTGACCCCCATGGAGGTCAGGGTGTCGGCGAGGCCGTAGACGAGTTTCGCGGGGTGGAAGCGCGCGCAGTGCTTGTAGAAGAGCCCGCCGTGGACGGTGGAGATGTTGATCTGGGACTGGAACTCGTCCCGGTCGAGCATGTGGACTTCGTCGTCGGTCAGCCCGTACTTCAGGTCGGCATCACGTCTGGTGACAAGCCGGCCCAGCCCCGCCTCCGTGTGGGCGGCGACGAGCGCGCCCCCCTTGTGCTGATCCGCATCGATGCCCTCGGCCTGGAGGATGTCCAGGACCGCGTCGACGCCGGCGACGAACTCCTGCTGCAGCGCCCGGCTCGCCTCCAGCCCTCCCCCGGCGCGGGCGAAGGTGGCACGGTTTCCCGGAGGCATCGCCGAGAGCCAGCCGCCGTTGCGTCCTGATGCGCCGTAGCCCACCTGTTCGGCCTCGAAGACGGCGACCGAGAGCGACGGTTCGAGCTTCTTGGCGAAGTACGCCGTCCAGAGGCCGGTGTAGCCGCCGCCGACAATGGCCACGTCGACGGATTCCTGGCCGGTGAAGCGGGGGAACGAGGGCCTCTTGTCGGCCAGTTGGGCCACCCAGAAGCCAAGCTCTCCGTTTCGGGGTGGTGCCGCAAGGGCGTTCATGGTGTGTCCTTCATCTGTCTCTGGGACGCGTGGGCTGCTGCTGGAAAGCGGTGTGGCCGCCGTCGACGGGGTGCGTTGCCCCGGTGATGTCCGAGGACTCCGACGACGCGAGCAACAGGACGGCGTCGGCGATTTCCTCGGGAGTGGCGAGGCGTTGGAGCGGGATCTGCCCCTCACGCTCACGGCGGGTGGCCTCCGGGTCGTAGCTGCGCCGGAAGGACGCCTCGAAGACTCGTCCGACGCTGTCTTGCATCGCGTCGGCCAGCAGGATCTGCACCGGGTGTCGATCGTGCTGGCCGAGGGCGTCGAGTGCCTGTTGCAGCCGGGCCACCGCCGCACTGCTCATGATTGGCTCGCCGCTACACAGCGGTGCAGATGACCTGGATCTCGACAGGGGTGTTGAGCGGCAGCCCGGCGACACCGATCGCGGTGCGGGCGTGGCGTCCGTTCTCACCCAGTACCTCGATGAGCAGTTCACTGGCCGCGTTGGCGACCTGCGACTGCTCACCGAAGTCCGGCGTGCTGGCCACGAAGACCAGCATCTGCACGATCCGGACCCGGTCCAGATCGCCCACCGCCTGCACGGCGGCAGCGAGGCAGTTGAGCGCGGCATGGCGCGCGAGTGACCGCGCTGTCTCCAGCTCCACGTCCCGGCCGACAACGCCCCTCCCCAGCAGCTCGCCGTCCTCGAACGGGAGTTGGCCGGAGAGGTGGATGGTGGAGCCCACCGTCCGGTGGGGCACCAGGTACGTGGTGCCGGCGAGGACGGGTAGCTTCAGTCCCAGGGCCTGGAGCCTTTCTGAAGCCGAGTCACCCTTGACGGTTTGAGGCAGGGGCTGACTCACACCGCCACCGCCTTGCTGTGGATCATTTCCTCAGTTCTCCGCTCGGGCGTCAGGGGCATCAGGGGCGCGGCAGGCCGAAGAGGACCGGGAGGTCGGCGATGTCGGTGATCCGCTCGTAGCCGAGCCAGTGCTCGTCGTGCTCCCAGCCGCGGTCCATGTACACCTTGTTCTTGATGCCCATGATGGCCGCGGAGCGGTGGTCGTACATGGGGCTCGCGGAGACGTGCACGAGCTCGTCGGGTGTCACGCCGAGCTTGTCAAACGTGTACTCGAAGGCGCGGAGTCGCGGCTTGTAGACGCCCATCTCCTCGGCGCTGATGACGTCTGCGAACGGGGCCTTGAGGTTCTCCGCGAGGCGCACGGCGTGCGCGGTGTCGCTGTTGGTGATGATGACCAGCGGGACCGCCTCGGCCAGGCGGTTCAGCGCCTCGGTTACACCGGGGTACGGGCCCCAGGTGGGGATGGTCTCGTACACCTCGCGCGCTTCGTCCTCGCGGTACTCGAGGCCGACGCTGCGCGAGGCGCGTTCCATGGAACGAGCGACGACCTGGTGGAACGGCTGGTACGCGCCCGTGCACTCGTCGATCCGGTACGCCTTGCAGATCCGCAGGTAATCATCGGCGACCTCGGCCGGCAGTCGGTCGCCCAGGACCTCACGCATCGCGTCGTTGATGCTGAACTTGATCAGCGTTCCGTTCATGTCGAACGTCACGAACTTGGGCTTGACATCGAATCCCACGAGTCCTCCTAGTGCTTCAGCGGAGCGGCCTGGTGCTCTGGTCGATTGTCGACCATGTAGTCGATTGTCGACTAAGCGGGGATTGACTGTCAACAACTTCATGGCCAGTCGCGGGCTCTCTCGAACCGCTGTCTGCCCCTGTTCCTCGGTCCTCCTCTCCGTCGTAGCCATGAGCCTCTTGGCGAAAATCGCGTCTCTAGGCGATTCCGGTCTGTCAGCTTCGGCTCGAGTAACTGACCAGCATGTTCAGGCCGGACCGGCCTCTAGGGGCCCCGAAATTACGCGGAACGCGGGTTGAGGTGTGGATGCAAAACCTGCAGAGGTATAGTCGACAAACGACCAAGTGGTCGACAAGCACCGAGGGAAGGCAACGGGGTGGACCACAAGTTCGAGTGGCAGGAGCAGCGGATGACGACGCCGGACGGCGTCTACCGCACACTGCGTGCCGCCATCCTCGACGGGACCGTACCTCCTGGTGGCCAGCTGCGCGAGGCGCACATCGCCGCGGATCTCGGGATCAGCCGGTCACCGCTGCGCGAGGCGCTGACCAAGCTGGAGGAGGAAGGGCTCGTCGTAAAGATCCCCTACCGTGGGGCGTTCGTCGTAGAGGTGAGCGCTCGCGAGGTCGCCGAGATCGACTCGGTCCGGCTACGTGTCGAACCGTACGCCGCCGAGCTCTCGGCCGAAGCACTACGCGGTCCTGAGCGGTCTCAGTTGCTGCAAACCGTGGAGGATCTCCACCGGGCAATGGAGAAGGGCGACATCCCGGCCAGCATCGACGCGCACCTTCGCTTCCACAGGCTCTTCTACGATCTCTCGGGGCACGGCATCCTGCAGAGTCTTTGGAACGGCTGGGAGACCAAGCTGCGCCTCTACCTCAGCGTCGATCACCGCACTTACAGCGACAACCCGCATCAGTTGGTCGTCGAGCACGAGAGGTTGGCCGCGGTTGCCCTGGAAGGCGACCCCGACGCGTTCCGCCAGGAACTGGCTGCCCATTTCCCAATGGGGCTGCGAGCCCAGACGAGAGATTCAGGGGAACGCACGCCCCGGCAGGTATGAGGCCATGCCGCCTGCGTGAAGTGTCCAAGCCCGCTCGCCACCGTGACGTTGTAGACCAAAGCCGAAAATTCAAGGATCAAGCCCGCACTGTCAACGCGATCTTGTAGCGGATCTTGAGTGAGGGTTGCCGGTTGCCCGGTTGCCGGTCGCTGGTCGCCGGGCGCCGGGCGCCGGCGCGGTGGGACCGGTAGGGGGCGACGGGGCGTTTACGGCTGCGGGGGTAGCTGTGCGGGCGGGTCCGTTCTTCGAGGAGAGGGCGGGGCGTGGCGGCCTTGTGTCAAGCACAAACATCGGACTCATTCATCTAGGTGTCGTCGGCGGGCGTGGATCTGCGGCTCCATGCCGCGCGGGCCGCGTGAGTGCAGGAACCGGCCTGCACAGCGCCAGCTGGTGACCAACCCGCACGGGAGACGGCGGTTTCAGCGGGTGGACGCGAAGCGACACAGCTCGGTGCGGCTGGTGCCCTCCAGGCAGGTCACCGTCAGCACCGGCTCCACCACCCGCTCGGACATCACCTGCCTGCGGGTCATCACGGAGGTACCTGGCGCGGCCCTTATCCGGGCGAGGTAGGGGCGTCAAAGCTTCGGTCCGTCAGCAACAGCATGCCCGCCAGCAGGGTTCCCAGCAGGCGGAGACCGATGAGCCGGGTCGCGGCGTCGGCCGTCGCTTCCAGCAGCGGCGGGTCGAGCCACACGTGGTGTTCCGAGGTCGCACTCGAGGCTGAAGTTTGTATTGACAGTGCTCGACGGGCACGCATATGGTCGACAAACGACAATACAGTGGGCTGTTTTAGCCATCGTGCGACGTTTGTCCGCAACTGTTACTCGAGAGGAGAACCGAGTGCAGATGATCAAGATTCGTACGAAGCGGGTTCTCGTGGCCAACTGTGTGGGTTTGTGCTCTGTTCCGTCCGCGGAGATGGCGCGATGAGCCAGTCCGTGACTTCGGCAGCGAACACCGACTCGGCTTCCGATCGGCTCCAGGCATTGGGTCTGGCCCTTCCCGAGCTCCGTGACAACCCGTACTACGTGCACCACCGGAGTGTGGATTCCAGCATCTACATTTCGGGCCAACTGCCTTACAAGGACGGTTGGCTGCTGGGGCAGGGCATTGTCGGCCGGGACGTCGAACTGGAGACGGCGCGGGAGCTCGCGCGCCATGCCGCGCTCAACGCGCTCGCTGCCGCTGTGCAGGCGGTGGGCGACCTGGACCGGGTCCGGATCGTGCAGATGCTGCTCTTCGTGGCCAGTACGCCGGACTTCGGTGAGCAGTCGAACGTCGCCAACGCGGCCAGTGAACTGCTCATCGAGGTGCTGGGCGAGAACGGACGGCACGCTCGCACTGCGATCGGTGTGGCCGGACTACCGCTCAACAGTCCGGTCGAGATCCAGATGGTCTGCACCGCGGTGTAGGCCGGGGCACGACGGTGGTGTGGCGCGAGCACGCGCGATGTCGCGGGCCGCGCGCGTTCGGCATCCAGGGGGAGTCAGCACCCGCGCCCCCCGATCATTTCCAGGCAGAACCACAAGGAGGGCAGCGTGAACCGGCTGCAACG
This sequence comes from Nonomuraea sp. 3N208, assembly GCF_052245935.1. NCBI lineage: Bacteria > Bacillati > Actinomycetota > Actinomycetes > Streptosporangiales > Streptosporangiaceae > Nonomuraea > Nonomuraea sp. 3N208. The sequence goes on from NZ_JBQQBR010000039.1 coordinate 61,268, forward strand.
AGCACTCGACGCTCTGGCCGAGCGGATCGACACCCCCGCGCCGATCGTGCTGGTCGACGTCATGCAGGGCAACATCGAGCGCATTCAGGGCTTCGCCGACCAGCACAACCTCAAGGTCAGGCCGCACGTCAAGACGCACAAGTGTGTGGAGATCGGGCGGCGTCAGGTGAAGGCCGGCGCGGTCGGGATCACCGCGGGCAATGTCGGTGAGGCTGAGGTCTTCGCCGCGGCCGGATTCGACGACATCTTCCTCGCCTACACGATCTGGCCCGCGGGAACGAAAGGCACCCGGATCCGCCGGCTCGCCGAGTCCGCCCGGCTGCGGGTCGGCGTCGACAACGTGCCGGCGGTCGAGGCCCTGGCCGACGCGATGGGAGACGAACCCGACCGGCTGCAGGTCGTGATCGAGGTCGACTGTGGCGCCCGTCGTTCCGGGGCGCCGCCCGAGGCTGCGGGCGACCTCGCGCTCGCCGCCCGCAAGCGCGGTCTGGTGCCGGTGGGCGTCTTCACCTATCCAGGTCACGGCGGCGCCGGTCGGGACGCTCGCCGGCGCGCCGCGCAGGACCAGGAAGCCGCGCTCATCACCGCGGTACGCAGCCTCGCCGACGTCGGGGTCACCGCACAGGTGGTCAGCGCCGGCTCCACTCCCACCCTCGAGTTCTCCACCAGCAGCAGCGTGATCACCGAGATCCGTCCCGGCGAGTACGTCTTCGGCGATCTGAACAACACCCGGCTGGGCGCCTGTACGGACGACCAGATCGCGCTGTTCGTCGCCGGCACCGTGGTCAGCGACTGGGTCCCCGACCAGGTCATCCTCGATGTGGGCACCAAAGCCCTCAGCCGTGAAGGCAGCCCCGAGCTCGGCTACGGCGGCATCGCCGGCACGAAGGCAGTCCTGTCCAAGCTCAACGAATACCACGGATTCCTCCCGCTGCCGGACGGCGAGTTCCGCCCCAGCGTCGGCACCGTCGTACCGGTGGTGCCGAACCACGTATGCCCGGTCGTCCTCGGTTTCGAGGAACTGATCGTCACCGACAGCACGGGCACGTCGCTGCAGCGCTGGCCGGTCGACGCCCGCGGATTCCTCAACTGACCGGCCCCGAGCCCGCAACCCGACCGACCTCCCCCAAGGAGTGCCTGACATGAGACTCAACAACGTGGCGGCCCTGGTGACCGGCGCCAGCAGTGGCATCGGGCAGGCGGTGAGTTCCCACTTCCGCCGCGAGGGGGCGCGGCTGCTGCTCACCGGCCGCAGGGAGCGGCTCGACAGCGCTGAGCCCGACGACCTGTACGTTCCCGGAGACCTCAATGACGAGGCGTTCGTCGAGCACCTGGCCAAGCAGACTGCGGAGTCCTTCGGCACCGTCGACGTCGTCGTCCTCAACCACGGCCTGCAGGCCGTCAGTCCGCTCACCGAGATGGCCTACGGCGACGCGAAGAATGTGCTCGAGAGCAACCTGCTCAGCGCGTTCCTGGTGATGAAGCACTTCGCGCCGCTGATGCCCGAGACAGGGGGATCGTTCGTCTGCGTCAGTTCACGGCTCGGCATGGTCGGCAAGTCCGGGGAAGTCTTGTATTCCGCCGCCAAGGGAGGCCTGATCATGCTGGCCAAGGGCGCGGCGATCGAATGGGCCCCGCGCAACATTCGCGTCAACGTCGTCGCTCCGGGCTTGACCGCCACCCCGATCATCGAAGCGTCGTTCCAGCGCAACCCCGACCCCGAGGCCTACCGCCGCGAGCGCGAGAACCAGATCCCGCTCCAACGCCTCGCCACCCCCGAAGAGGTCGCCGACGCGGTGCTCTTCTTCGCATCATCGGAGTCGTCGTACGTCACCGGATCGGTCCTCCCGGTCGACGGCGGGTACACCGCTTTCTGAATACCCTGCTGGGCATCACCACTCGCCTTCTGCCTCGGGCGACCGCCGATTGCAGCATGACCGATCGACCACGAGTCGAGCGCATGCCCCGATCGCCGCACTCGAACTGCGCCACCCACAGTGCGCCCGTGCCGAGGACCGCATCCGCGCCACCCCGGCCACCCCGACGCGTCACGCTGAGGACCGCCGCCACCCTGCTGGTCACCGCCTGCGACGGCTCCAGCTTCCCCACCGCCGCTCACCCCGCCTTCTAGCCGGCGTCGCCTCGACAACAAGGTCGTCGGGGACTTCGATCCACGGCGAACACCCGACCAGAAGCGGCGACCGGCAACGCAAGCGGGCGGTGCTTCTGTCCGCGTTCGCCGCCCTGCACGATCTCGCCCCCCGCACCTGCCAGGTAAAGCCCCCCGCACAGTTCGGTCCCACGCGTCCCTAGATGAGGAGTATTGCCATGAGTGATTCCATGATCGGTCGTAGAGCGCTTCTGCGCGGAGCCGGCGGCCTGGCCGCCCTCGCCGCCGTGCCCTCGATCGCCGCCTGCGGCACCGGCACGAGCCGTGTCTCGTCCGGCGGAGGCAAGGGCGGCGGCAAGACGGTGGTCGTCCGCGACAGCGGCGGTTCCTATGGCGCGGCCCTGCAGAAGGCGATCTACACGCCGTTCACTCAGGAGACCGGCATCAGCGTCAAGGTGCTCAACCTGGACGACGCCCCGCTGCTGGCCCAGATCAAGCAGGGCCGCCCACAATGTGACCTCATCAACAACTCGATGATGTCTCACTTCAAGTACGTGGCGCAGGACGCTCTGGAGACGCTGGACCCCGACCGGATCAAGAGCCTGAAGAGCGCGAAGATCCCCGAGAACCAGATCACCGACCATGCCATCGGCCACAGCTTCTATGGTCAGTGCATCGCGTACCGCACCGACGCCTTCGGCGGCCGCAAGCCCGAGTCGTGGGCGGACTTCTGGGACACCAAGGCGTTCAAGGGCGCCCGCTCGATGGTCAACCCGGACGGTGACCTGCCCGAGCTGGAGTTCGCGCTGCTGGCCGACGGCGTCCCGATGGACCAGCTGTATCCGCTCGATGTGGACCGCGCCTTCAAGGTGCTGACCCGGCTGCGGCCCGAGATCAAGAAGTTCTGGGACAGCGGCCCGCTGCCCGGTGTGCTCCTCAGCCGCCAGGAGGTGACGATGTCCACCGTCTGGGACGGCCGCCTCGCCGATCTGCAAAAGCAGGGTGTCCCGGTCGCACGGCAGCTCAACGGCATGCGCCGCCAGTTCTCGGGCTACGCCATCGCCAAGGGCGCGGCCAACCTGGACGGCGCCTACCAGCTCATGGACTTCTCGCTGCGTGCCGAGATCCAGGCCAACCTGGCCAAGGCCTTCCCGTCGAACCCGGCATCTCCGCTTGCCTACGAAAGGCTCACCGAGGACGAGCGCAACGCACTTGCCGGTGCGCCGCAGTACTACGACAAGGGCTTTGACGCGGACATCGACTGGTGGCTGAAGAACGAAGCGGCCGTCAGCAAGCGCTGGCTGGGGTGGGCTCGTGGCTGAATTCGGTGTGATCAGACCGTCCGTCGAGGTGGCCGGCGTCAAGCCGGCCACCTCGACCGGCAAACCGCTGTCAGTGGTAGCCCTGCGCAAGACGTACGGTGACGTCGTCGCCGTCGACGAGGCGTCCATGGAGATCACGGCCGGGGAGTTCGTCACCTTCCTCGGCGCCTCCGGGTCGGGTAAGACCACGACCCTGATGATGATCGCCGGTTTCTGCGAGCCGGATTCCGGCACCATCACCGTCGGGGGCCGCGACGTGACCCGGCTGGCCCCGCAGAAGCGGAACCTCGGTTTCGTGTTCCAGCAGTACCTGCTCTTCCCGCACATGAGCGTGAGCGAGAACGTCGCCTTCCCGCTCACGCTGCGCGGAGTGCCCAAGGGCGAGATCCGCAGGCGGGTCGGGGAGACGCTGGAGATCGCGGGCCTGTCCGGGTTCGGCGGCCGCAAGCCGCGCGAGCTGTCCGGTGGTCAGCAGCAGCGCGTCGCTCTGTGCCGGGCGCTGGTCTACCGCCCGCCGGTCATCCTCATGGACGAGCCGCTGGGCGCGCTGGACAAGAAGCTGCGCGACCAGCTCCAGGTGGAGATCAAGACCATCCAGCAGGAACTCGGCCTGACCGTCATCTACGTGACGCACGACCAGGAAGAAGCGCTGGTCCTGTCCGACCGCATCGCGGTGATGCGCAACGGCAGGATCGAGCAGTTCGACACCCCGCGGGAGCTGTTCGAGCGGCCGAAGACCCCCTTCGTCGCCGACTTCCTCGGCGCAGCCAACTTCCTGCCCGGCCGCATCGAGCAGCACACCGACGAGTACACCCTGGTCCGCCTCGACGAGTCCGGCGGCCTGCTGAAGGCACGGCGCCACCAGCTGGCCTCCGGCACCCCGGTCAAGGTCGCCGTCCAGCCGGGCCGGCTGCGGGCCTGTGCCACCGACGACGGCTTTTGTACCGGCGCGGTGGAGAGCGCCACGTACGTGGGCACCCTGGTCCGCGCGGGTGTGCGGGTCGATGGCGGTGACTCTCCGCTGTTGCGCCTGGAAGTACCGGCCGGCCGCGGCCCCGTCACCGGCGAGCGGGTCGGGATCAGCGCCGACGCCGACGACGTCAACCTCTTCCCCAGCGAACAGGACGGGTGAGCCATGGCCGCCCTCACCGCCACCGCCCATCCGCGCAAGCTCCTGGCCTCGCGCAAGACCCGCGTCGGGATCCTCTACGCGCTGCCGGTCGTCGTGTACCTGCTGGTGCTGTTCGTCTACCCGATCTTCACCACGCTGTTCCTCAGCCTGAAGAACGCCGACGGGTCGCTGACCCTGCACTGGTACGTCGACGCGCTGACGGGCGTCAACCTCTCGGTCCTGTTCACCACGCTGCGGATCTCCGCCGAGACGGCGCTGTTCAGCCTCGTCATCGGGTTCCTCCTGGCGAACGCGATCTCCCGGCTGAAGCCCCTGTGGGCCGCATTGGCGATGCTGATCGTCGTCGTCCCGCACTTCATCAGCGCCCTGGTGCGCACCTACGGCTGGATCATCCTGCTGGGTGACAAGGGCCTGGTGAACGAGATCCTGGCCGGCCTGTCGCTACCGGGGACGCCGTTCCAGCTGCTCTACAACGAACTCGGCGTGGTCATCGGCACCACCTCGATGATGCTGCCCTACACCGTGCTGCTGCTGTACGGGGTGATGCGCGGTGTGGACCGGCGGCTGCTCGCCGCCGCGGCCAGCATGGGCGCGGGAGGCGTGACGATCTTCCTCCGGGTCTATCTGCCGCTGGTCGCCCCTGGCCTTGCCAGTGCCGGACTGCTCAGCTTCATCCTGTCGCTGGGCTACTACATCACCCCGGCCCTGATGGGCGGACCCAACCAGACGATGATCGCCACCCTCATCAACCAGCAGGTGACGAAGGACAACCAGTGGAACGGGGCGGCCGCACAGGGAGTCATCCTGCTGCTGCTCACCATCGCCGGACTGCTGCTGGTCAAGCTCGTCAGCTCCCTCGGCGCCGGCGCCAAGAAGAGGAGCGCGTCATGATGGAGCTGCGCAAGACCCTCGCCGGGCGGATCGCCCTGACCGCCATCGCCACCGTGATCCTGCTGTTCCTGGCGCTGCCGATCGTCGTCATCCTCGTCACCTCCTTCAGCAACAACGCCTTCGCTCAATTCCCGCCGGAAGTGTGGACGCTGAACTGGTACAAGGGCCTGTTCGCCGACGGCAGCAAGTGGCCGGCCGCGCTGTCACTGAGCGCCCTGGTCGCCGCCCTGAGCACCGTGTTCTCGATGATCATCGGTGTGACCGCGGCGACCGCCCTCACGCGCAGCGAACTGCCGCTGCGCTCCGCGGTCTACGCCCTGGTCCTCGGACCGCTGGTCATCCCGCAGATCGTCACCGCGCTGGGCCTGTTCCTGCTCTTCGAGCCCGCCGCGATGCTGGGCAGCCCGATCGCGATCGCCCTGGGGCACACCGTGCTGGCCTCGCCGATCGCGGTGCTGATCCTGATCGCGACCCTGCGCGGGATCGACGAACGGCTGGAGGACGCAGCCGCGAGCATGGGCGCCGGCCGCCTGACCATCGCCCGGAAGATCACCTTCCCCCTCGCCGCCCCCGGAATGCTCGCGGCGGCGATCTTCTCCTTCATCACCAGCTTCGACGAGTTCTACATCTCCCAGTTCCTCTCCTCGGTCGACACCGTCACCCTGCCCGTGCGGGTCTACAACTCGCTGACCTTCGAGATCGACGCCAGTGTGACCGCGGTCAGCGCGATCTTCATCGCCTTCGCGATCCTGGCCCTCGGCCTGGTGGCCCTGGTGCGCTGGCTCGGTTCCGGGCGGCAGGACTCGCTGCTGTCGGTCGAGAGCACGGTAGGGGTCGCCACTCCGGGAGGCGAGGCCGTATGACCACCCAGCGCTCGTGCTCCCGTGGCACACCATTCTGCGATCATCGAAAGGGCCATGCGCATGACTGACATGCTTACCGCTCCCTCGTGGGAGTCGGCAGTCCTGGAATCCGTCCCTCGTGGTTTCCTCGCCCACGACTGGCAACCCGCCACCGACGGGCGCACCTTCGAGGTGCGCAACCCCGCAACCGAAGAAGTCATAGCCACCGTCGCCGACTGCGGCGCACAAGACGCGTTGAGTGCACTGGACGCGGCGGCCGCGGCCGCCGACGGGTGGGCCTTCACCAGCCCGCGGGACCGCGCGACCGTCCTGCACCGGCTCACCGACGCCATGACCGAGCACCGTGAGCGTCTGGCCCGGATCATCACCCTGGAGATCGGCAAGACGATCACGGAAGCCCGGGGCGAGGTCGACTACGCCGCAGCCTATTTCCGCTGGTACGCCGAGGAGGCAGTCCGCCAGCACGCTCGCAGCACCCCCTCCCCGGACGGCAAGAGTCACATCGTCACCGTCGCCGAACCGGTCGGGCCCTGCCTGCTGATCACTCCGTGGAACGTGCCGCTGGCCATGGCCGCCCGCAAGGTCGCCGCCGCCCTGGCCGCAGGCTGCACCGCCGTGCTCAAACCGGCTGGGCTCACCCCGCTGTCCTCCCTGGCGCTGGGCGAGCTGGCGCGCGAGGCCGGCGCGCCTCCAGGTGTCCTGACCGTGATCACCAGCAGCGACCCGGCAGCGGTCACCATGCCACTGCTGGCCGACCCCCGGCTGCGCAAGCTGTCGTTCACCGGGTCCACCTCGGTCGGCAGACTGCTGCTTCAGCAGAGCGGTGCGCGGGTGCTGCGCACCTCGATGGAGCTGGGCGGCAACGCGCCGTTCCTGGTCTTCGACGACGCCGACCTCGACCTCGCGGTCCGCGAAGCGATGATCGCGAAGATGCGGCTGGGCGGCCAGTCCTGTGTCGGCGCCAACCGATTCCTGGTCCAGGAGCAGATCGCCGATGTGTTCGCCGCGGCGATGGCCGAACGGATGGCCGCCACCCGGGTGGGCCCCCCGGACCGGGAGGACACCGGCCTCGGCCCGCTGGCCGACCACCGGGCGGTGGACAAGGTCCGCCACCTCGTCGAGGACGCCGTGGCCCGTGGTGCCGTTGTCATCGCCGAGGCGGACATCCCTGACGGGCCGGGCTGCTACGCCGCCCCGACTGTGCTGGACCACGTCCCCGCCGACGCCGCGATCATGCACGAGGAAGTCTTCGGACCCGTCGTCGCCATCCACCGGTTCTCCACCGAGGCCGAGGCCATAGCGGTGGCCAACAACACCGAGCACGGCCTCGCGTCGTACCTGATGACGTCCAACATCGACCGCGCCCGCCGGGTCGCCGCCCGTTTGCAGGCCGGAATGGTCGGCATCAACCGCGGCCTGGTCTCCGACGTCGCAGCACCCTTCGGCGGGATCAAGCAATCCGGCCTGGGCCGCGAAGGCGGCCCCGAAGGCCTCCACGAATACCAGCAGCTCAAGTACCTGTCGATGCCCGGCTTTCACACCTGAGCGAGCCGGACCCAAGCGCAGAGCTCGCCCGCGTCCTGGCCGGGGAGCGGCGGGGGCGACGATCCGTTCGGCGACGGCCACCAGCAGCGCGGCTAAGTTCACCTTGGTGGCCGCGAAGCCTCTGGCAGCCTGATGTCGCCGGTCTGGACCGCCCGGACGAATCTCCGACAGGAACGGCGCCGTGAAGCAGTTCCCGCTGCTGGTGCCTGCCCCGCAGTACCTGGTCACCGACGGCAAGGGCATCCTGCAGAAGCTGGGCACCGTCTCCGGCGTGACGCAGCCACGGCAGCCCGGTGGGGAGCCTCGGTTCTTCCCCACCGGGTTGACCCCTTGTAGGCGTACACATGAACGTGCACAGCCGCGCCCGGCGTCGAGCAGGACGTCGGCGTGCTTCAGGAGCGGGACGTACCGCGAGTCCTCGAAGTGTGCACTGCGGAAGATCCGGGACTCGCCACCGGCGGCACTGCGGTCGTGGCCGGGGGCGAACCGGTCGTATCCGACGACCTCGGCGCCGCGGGCCGCCAGCCGCCAAGCGGCCTGGCTGCCCATCGTTCCGACGCCGACGACGGCGACGCGCTTCCTCTCAGCTGACACAGGACTTTCCTTTCGTATCGCCGGGGCGCATGCTGTGCCCTCGACGTGAGGCTGTTCGATTTGAGGTGGTTTGGACGGGAGCCGGGCCCTGCGGGGCCCACGGCTCACAACCGCCCCTTGTCTCGCAGTTCCGGCTTTGGGATCCCAGTACGGCGGTGTACTCGGCTGCGGTTCCGAAGGGCCGGGACGGTCAGAGAAGTTCCAGCAGCTTCTCGGTGAACTCGTCGGTCGTCGCCGTGCCGCCCAGGTCGCGGGTTCGCACATCCGACTTGGCCAGGACGGCGGTGATGGCGTTGTCGATGTCCCGGGCGGCCTCGGGGTGGCCGAGGTGGTCGAGCATCATGGCCGCAGACCAGATCGCGCCCAGCGGGTTGGCGATGCCCTGGCCCGCGATGTCTGGCGCGGAGCCGTGCACCGGCTCGAACATCGAGGGGAAGTCACGCTCGGGGTTGAGGTTGGCCGCCGGGGCGATGCCGATGGATCCGGCGACCGCGGCCGCGAGGTCGCTGCGGCGGCCCACTCGGCGATCAGCTCGTCCCAGAACGGCATGGTGTGGATGATGCCGTTGGACTTGGTGGCGGAGGTGAGCTTCCCTCGGCGGCGAGCGGCGAGCGAGAACGCGTAGTCGGCGATCCGGGTGACCCCGGCCCGGGTGAACACCGCTTCCTGGACGTCCAGTTCCTCGCGCGTGCCCTGGTTCAGCCGTCCGCCGATCTCGCTGTACTCGCCCTCGACGTTCTCCCGCACGACGACGAGATCGACCTCGCCCGCGGCGGCGCTGCGCAGCGGGCTGTCCACGCCCTCGAAGACCCGGATCGGCCGCAGGTTGACGTACTGGCGGAAGGTGCGGCGGATGGGGATCAGCAACCCCCACAGCGAGACGTGGTCCGGCACGCCCGGGTAGCCGACGGCGCCCAGCAGGATCGCGTCCGCCTCGCGCAGCCGGTCCAGGCCGTCCCCGGGCATCATCGAGCCCTCGCACACATAGCGCTCGCAGGACCAGTCGTAGGAGGTGTAGGAGAAGCCGATTCCGTGGCGGCGGCCGACGGCGTCCAGGACTCGCCGGGCGGGCGGCAGGACCTCGGTCCCGATACCGTCACCGGGGATGAGGGCGATGCGGTGGTTCTGGATCGTCATACGGTCGATTGCAGCAGCGGGCCGGGCAACGCGTCCAAGACACAATCCCGATGTGCCTTATAAGGCCGCCTTATAAGGCGGCGACGAGCGCACGGTGATCGCCGTGCTCACTCACGATCCCAAGTTCGACGTGCCACTGCTGAAAGTGGCGCTGCGCACCCCCCCGCCGGGTACACCGGCGCGATGGGCTCGCTGCGCACTCACCAGGACCGGCTCACCCGGCTGCGCGAGACGGGTGTCGCCGACGCCGAGCTGGCTCGGCTCCGCTCGCCGATCGGCCTCGACCTTGGCGCGCATACCCCCGAGGAGACCGCCGCGGCAATCGGCGCCGAGCTGATCCAGCTCGGATGGGGCGGGTCGGGACGCCCGCTGACCGACACCGAGGGCCGCATCCACGGCGAAGGCTGAACACCGGTACGGCAGCTCACCTCGCAGAGCGGAGTCAAGCGAGCAACGTGCTCGATCTGCCGTTTGCCGATCACGTTGCCGCAGCCGTGCACGAGTGATAAGTTTCAGGATGGAACTGAAACGAAATATGGCAGGCTGCCGCTGAAGCAGCCGCGACGAGATGCAAGCCACGAAGGAGGGGACCTGCTGATGGCTTCCACGCTGAGTCGAGCGCTGGTCAACTACCCCAACGGGTTCGACCCCGCAGCGCTCGGTGAACTGCCCGAGCGATTGCGGTCCACCGTCAAGCGGCGAAACAACGTGCTGGGCCCTGGTTACACGCTGAACTACCGGGAGCCGGTCGAGTTCGTCTCCGGTCGAGGTGCTCACCTGTTTGACCGGGATGGCAACGACTACCTTGACGCCTACAACAACGTGCCGTGCGTCGGTCACGCACACCCGCACGTTGTTGAGGCCGTGTCCCGCCAGATGGCGGCGGTCAACACCAACACGCGCTATGTGCAGGAATCACTCGTCGACTACGCCGAGCGCCTTGTCGCGACTATGCCCGAAGCGCTCTCGAGGGTCAGCTTCGCTTGCAGCGGGTCGGAGGCGAACGACCTGGCCATGCGCGTGGCTCGCTTCCACACGGGCGGCGAGGGAATCGTAGTGACTCGCTGGGCTTACCACGGTCTCACTCGCGAGGTCGCGAGCTTCTCGCCGACGCTCGGTGCGGGGTCACCGCTCGGGCCGAATGTGCGGCTCATCGATGCTCCTGATCCGCGACTCGTCCCGCCGGGTTCATCGCTTCCCGACCACATGCGAAGCCAGGTGCGCGGCGCGATCAACGACCTCGAGCGCCACGGCTACAGGCTTGCGGCGCTGATCACCGACTGCGCGCACTCCAGTGATGGCCTCTTCACCGATCCTGTCGGTTACCTGCGTGACATGGTCGAGGAGGTGCACGCCGCGGGCGGCGTGTACATCGCCGACGAGGTCCAGTCGGGATTCGCCCGGCTCGGAGAGTCGATGTGGGGGTTCAGCCGCCATGGGGTGCTTCCGGACATCGTCACGATGGGCAAGCCCATGGGCAACGGCATGCCGATCTCCGGTGTGGTGTTCAGGCCCGAGGTGTGCGACGAGTTCGGGCAGAATGTCCGTTACTTCAACACCTTTGCGGGCAGTTCGATCGCGGTTGCCGCCGGTGCCGCGGTTCTGGACGTCTTCGAAGCGGAGAACGTGCAGCGGCGAGTTCTCGACAACGGCAGGGCGCTTCGAGCCGGCCTTGAGGAGATCACTCGCGAGTCTCCCTACGTCGCAGAGGTCCGCGGCAGTGGTCTGTACGTGGGCGTCGAACTCGTGAAGGACCGGGAGTCGCTGGAGCCCGATCGTGTCCGCGCTGAGCACGTCATCAACGACATGCGTGAGCGTCGCGTCCTCATCAGCGGCACCGGGAAAGCAGTCAATGTGCTCAAGATCCGACCGCCGCTGGCCTTCGACTCGGCCGACCTGACGCGATTCCTCGAGACCTTCGCGGAGATCGCCGAGATGCGCCTGTAGCAGGCCGAGAGCCGAAGGGACCGAACGGTGAGCACCTCGCCCCCCGCGCGTATCGCCCAGCAGTTGTTCGAGGAGAGCGGCCTGGCATCGTCCCACGAGTCCATCGAGACGAACGTGGTAGACGCCCTCCTCGCCCGGCACTACCAGCTGAGCGGACATCTCGAGCGGCTGGCAACCGAGAAGGACGACACGTTCCGGCTGCGGACCGGCACGGCTGACCATCTCGTCAAGGTTTCCCCGCCTGACGAGGCGGTAGCTGTCGTAGCTCTGCAGACGGCTGTGATGCGCCACCTCGAAGCCGAAGCTCCTCATCTCCCTCTCCAGCGGGTCAAGGAAGCCATCGAAGGCAGCGACAACGTACTGATCGAGACGAAAGACGGCGGGGTTCGAGTCCTGCGGGTCTTCGACTTCGTCGAAGGTGCCGTCCTGGCGCGGACGAACCCCGATCCCCAGCAGCTTGCGAAGGTCGGGCAGATGCTCGGGCGAGTGGATCTGGCTCTGCGGTCATTCAGGCATCCAGCGGACGAGCGGCGCCTTGTGTGGGACCTTCGACACTTTCACCAGCTGCGGGAGCTCATCGAGTACACGCCCAGCGCCGCGCACCGTCGGCTGGCACAAGAAGTGTTCCGTCTTTTCCACGAGAACGTTGTTCCGAGGCTGAGTGATCTCGAGACCCAAGTGATCCATGGTGACTACAGCCCCTACAACGTCCTGGTGGATCCGCGAACAGACAGCTTCGTCACAGGAGTAATCGACTTCGGTGACAGTGTGCGCAGTGCTTTGATCTTCGATCCTGCTGTGTCTCTCGCGAACCTTCTCGGCCGGACGCCGTGGGATCCCTGGCGTGAGGCATGCAGCTTCGTCGCGGGATACGAGCGGGCCCGGCCGATCAAGGACACCGAACTCCCGCTCCTGCCTGTTGCCGCGCTGGCACGCCTGACACTTCGCGCGCTGGTCACCCATTGGCGCGCGGAACGAGTGCCGGAGCGTCGCGACTACCTGCTCGAGCACGCCAGAGACGACTGGGTCAACGTGGAGCGGGCCATAGCCGTCGCCATGGAGGAGGTCGTGGCCCGCTTGCTGAGCACCCGCCATGACACGCCTTGAGGCGGCGCGACTGCGGCGACACTCGTCGGCGTCCGACACGGCAGACCTGGCCGCACTCGACGAGATCGTCACCCCCGGCGGCCGCATTGTCTGAACGCCAACTTTCCCACGACCACCGAGAATTGAGGCTGAACCCTATGCGAGAGACGTCACCTTCGACGCCTACGCCACCCCGGTGGACTTCCAGGACAGAGAACACAGAGCCGAGCGCTGCGACCCCGCCTCCAGCAGGAGACGGCCACGAGGTTCTCCCCTCTGAGGGGAACAGGCGGAGTTCATCAGAAGCGCAGGCGGGCCAAGGATCAGCAGCTTCGCCGACGCCCACGGGCGGTTCAGCAAGTGCGGCAGAGACCACTGGTTCGGGCTGCGTATGGTCTCGCTAAGGTCATGAGGTGAGCAGCATCAACCCCACACCACGCGACTACAACAAGGCAAGTGTCCTTGACGTGGTTCTCTCCCATGCGCCGTTGACCCGGAACAGGCTCATCGAGCTCACAGGGTTGAGCAAGGCGACGGTGTCGCGGGCCGTCGAGGAACTGCGCTCTGACGGGTTCGTCGTGGACGGGGGAGTCGACGCCGTCGTCGGGCGTGGCCGTCGGTCGACGTACCTCGATGTGCCTGAGACGGCCGGACACGTCGTGGGGGTCAGCTTCGGCGCCCTGACCACCGGGGTGCTGGCGACCGACCTACGCGGCCGTGAGATCGGACACGTGATCGTTCCGACGGTCGAGCACCACGACGTCCCCGCTGCCGGCCATTGGCTGGTCGACCTGATCGCGCAGGCCGGCGCATCCGCACGAGGGCCACTGCGCCAGGTCGTCGCGGCACTGCCCGCCCATGTCCGCGACGGCGTCGAGGTCTTTCGGCCTGCCGATCCGATGAAAATCTTCTCCGGCAGAGACCTCCACCGAACCGTTGAAATGCTCGTCGATGCTCCAGTGACCTTCGACAGTGACGCGAACGCGTCCTTGCTCCGGGTGCTCACGGACGACGCGAGTATCCATAACGCTGCCCTGTTCAGCGTCAGCAGCACCCTGAATTTCGCCACCTGCATGGACCAGGAACTGGCTCGGGGACGTACTCCTGCGTTCGGCGACATCGGTTCCCTCTCCTCGGGCATCGACGACCGCACCCTCAACGGGCTGCTGAGCACCGCAGGGCTGGTGAAGTTCGCTCGCGAACACGGACTGGACCTCGAACGCGTCGAGGACCTGTGGCTGGCACCTCAGGACCATCGTGCCCGTGCCGAGATACTCAAGGCGTTCACGACGGCGGTGACGACCGCCGTGAGCATCGTCGCCGTGACACTCGATCCCGAGTCCGTCTACTTCGTCGGCCGGTTGCACCCCTTGGTGGACGAGGTGCTCCCCGAGGTACGCAAGCGACTCGCACAGAACTTGCCGGCCGTCCCCCGGATCACGACCGTCTCGCAGATTCTGGGACTCTCGGTAGCACGCGGCGCGGTGCACGCCTGCCTGGCCATGACCCACAACCGCCTACGGGACACGCTGCTCAAGGCACGCAATCAGGGACCGCGGCAGGGGCAAGCTGCGCCGGCATTCTGATCCGGACCGCGAGCATGAGGACGAGAGCGCCGTCCTCCCCGTGGAACACACATACCGCGCACAGCCGGGGCCTGCGCACGTTCTTCCATTTCCTGTGGTTCGCCCGCGAACAGTGCGACTGGTCGCCGGGGCATATGGATGAGTGGTCGCTGCACTTGACGGCTGAGCTGCATCTGGTTCCCTCTACGATCCGCGCGTATCAGTGCACGGTCCGGTGCAGTTCACCGATCGCGCCCGCGCCGTCGAGCTGCTCATCGAGCGCATCGCCGATCCGGCCACTCCGCACCGCGATCTCCTCCTCGCTCCGCCCATCTCCCTCCGCGGGACCACCGCACCCGCGCGCCCCCGCGACTCCCTGCTCTCCTGACGAGGGGCGCGACTGTCGCTACGACCTCGCCGAGCTCTTCTTCCGATCCGCAGAAGGACCTGCTCCCCCGCGGCGCCCCATTGGTGACAGGGGTGCCGCGGTCGGGCCTGCGCGTTGCGGGCCGTGTCGGCCTGCTCCACCAAAACGGCTCAGCCGCTCGGCGGTGCTGTGCTCTCGCGGACCGTGAGGGTCGTCGCGATCTCCAGTCCCACCTGGGGAACCGACTCCCCACGGCCGATGGCCAGCGCCAGTTCCGTGGCGGCGACCGCCATCTCAGTCAGCGGCTGGTGAACCGTGGTCAAAGGCGGGTCGACCCAGGCCACGACCGGAAGATCGTCGTAGCCCACTACGCTCAGGTCCCCGGGGATGGACAGCCCCAGGTCGCGAGCGGCCTGGTAGACGCCGAGCGCTTGCATGTCGTTCGCGGTGAAGATCGCGGTCGGCCGGTCATGCCTGGACAGGAGTTCGCGCGCCGCGGCGCAGCCGTCCTCGCGAGTGAGAAGGGTCCGGACCAGGAGTTCGGGATCCGGGTGAACGTTGGCTTCAGCCAGCGCGGAGTGGTAGCCGGCCACTCTGGCGCGACAGAACGAATGATCAGGTCCGCTGATCATGGCGATGCGGCGGTGTCCCAGTTCGAGCAGGTGCCGGGTCGCCGCCTGGCCACCCCTCCAGTTGGTGGCGCCCACGAAGGGGACGCCGTCCGGCAAATCGTCGATCGGGTCGTAGACGACGTACGGGATGCCTTTCGCCTTCAACTTCTCACGCTCGGACGGCGATAGCTGCGCCACTGACAAGACGCAGCGAGGGCGCCGGCCGACCGTGTCGTCGATGGACATCGCAGGCGTGTCATGGAGGCCGAACTCCGAAACCATGACCCCGACCCGGTTCTTGCGGGCCACCTGCTCGACACCGCGGATGATCTCCACGGCCCACATGTTCTCAAGCTCGCGGAACACGAGTTCCACGATATTGTTCCGGCTGCCCGAGGGCCTGCGGTATCCGTGCCGATTGATCAGTTCTTCGACGCGGGCACGAGTCTGATCCGAGACCCCCGAACGTCCGTTGAGCACTTTCGACACGGTGGGGATCGAGACGCCTGCGGACTCGGCGATGTACGCGATGGTGACCGACGGAATTCCACCACCTCGCGCGTTCTGCTCGTCGGCCGCTGGTTCGCCCGGTCGGTTATCCGTCACGTTCACCCTTTCCTCATCAACGGCGGGTTCGCACCAAGGAAACTATAGAGCAAGCCAGCCGAAAAACTTTCTGCCGCTCACCACCGCTTGAGTTCCGTCTCTGACGGCAAGCCGTGGTTTCGCCTCGTGCACCGACGCAGGCGAGCGTGGCACGGCCGGCTTGCACAGTCGCGGTATGGCCGTTGGCGTGCCTGTCATCGCTGGTACGGCACGGCTTCCCGCAAGAGATGTTCGATAGGATGGTTTCGCGCGAAACTTTCGTGCCGTCCTGAGGAAAGCATGTCCCCTCGCTACTTCGAAGACTTCTCGCCCGGCTACGGCAAGCTGGCGCCGCGCGCCGTCCTCGCTTCAGACGCCCCGCGGCTCGACCTGAACGGTGACTGGGCGTTCCGTTTCTCCCAGACGGGTCTCGACGAGCCGGACGGCTTCGAGCTGCCCGGCTACGACGACATGGGATGGGACAGGCTTCCTGTTCCCTCACACTGGCAGCTCCATGGGTACGGCAAGCCCGCCTATCTGAACATCCCCTACCCGATTCCCCTGGATCCCCCGTTCGTTCCGGACGAGAACCAGACCGGTGACTATCGCCGCGTCTTCGATCTGCCCGAGTCATGGGACGGCACGCCTGCCGTGGTGCGCTTCGAGGGCGTGGACTCGTGCGCGCGAGTCTGGCTCAACGGGGTGGAACTGGGGGTGAGCCGGGGCAGCCGCCTGCCGGTGGAGTTCGACGCCTCGGAGGCGCTGCGTCCGGGCCGCAATGTCCTGGCTGTCAGGGTTCACCAGTACTCCTCGGGCACGTACCTGGAGGACCAGGACACCTGGCGGCTGTCCGGGATCTTCCGTGACGTCGCGCTGCTGGCCCGGCCTGTCGGCGGGATCCGGGACGTGTTCGTGCACGCCGACTTTGACGTCTCCGGCGGAGGCGGGCGGGTGCGATTCGACGTGGAAGCGGGGGCTCCCGCCGAGGTCAGCATTCCGCTGCTCGGGGTGGGTGCCGCCCCAGCTACGGAGACGTTCGCGTTCGGCCACGTGCGTCCGTGGAGCGCGGCGGACCCGTTCCTGTACGAGGCCACTCTTGCCACCCCGGCCGAATAGGTGCGCGTACGCTTCGGCTTCCGCACTGTCGCCATCGACGAGTCCGGTGTGCTGACGGTGAACGGGCGGCGAGTGGTGCTGCGCGGCGTCAACCGGCACGAGTTCGACCCCGATCGCGGCCGCGTGGTGAGCAAGGAGCTGATGCGCCGCGACGTGGAACTGATGAAGCAGCACAATGTCAACGCCGTCCGCACCTCGCACTACCCGCCCCACCCTGCCTTCCTGGATCTCTGCGACGAGCTCGAGGAATGGTCGCAGATCCAGTGGTTCGGCGCCGGACCCGGCGAAGCCTACCCCGACTCGCGGCAGGCGGCGCGGATCGCTCGCTTCCACGCCACGGTCGACGAGCTGCAGACCCCGTACGTCCGCCCGCAGGACAACGGATCTCGCGCCGACGTGCGGTGGGCCGAGATCACCGACCGGGCGGGCGCGGGAATCCGCATCGAGGGCGAGCCTCTGTTCAGCCTCGCCGCCCGGCGCTGGAGCGACCGGCACCTCGCGGCGGCCCGGCACCAGACCGATTTGGTCCCCGAGCCGCTGATCTACCTGTACACCGACCATGTCGTGCACGGCGTCGGGTCCGGGGCGGTCGGTCCCGGCGTCCTCCCCCAGTACCGGCTCGACGTCAGGGCCGCCGACTTCGCCTTCATCCTGTCGACGACGGCCTAGACCAAAAAAAGGGAGCCGCCCCGCATGTGCGGGGCGGCTCTCGGTGAGAAGGGTCAGGAGGCCGTGCCGGTGACCGTGTCGCCGGACCTGGTGACCTGGTAGGTGACCTTGGCGCCGCTCCAGAAGTGGAAGGTCAGCGTCAGCGGCGTGTTCTCCCGCATCTGGCTGACGAGCTCCTTGAGCAGGCGGATCGAGTTGTCGGCGTAGGCGGGAGAGTAGGACCTGCCGTACTCCTTGTAGGACGTCCAGTCGTGGGGTGCGGCGTTGGTGCCGTCGGCATACTTGGCCTCCATCGTGGCGAGCCGGTCACCGTTGAACTGGGTGGGGATCGTCAGCGACTCCGTGGTGCCGGTCGCGTTCGACAAGACCGGTGTGTCGTAGCTGATCACATAGATGTTCCACGGGATTCCCGAGGAGAACCGGGCCTGGATCGTCGCGTTGACGCCGTGGGACCGGTCGCCCGCCAGCCGGGTGAGGGCCGCCGCCGTGAGCGTGAGCTTGTCGCCGGAGACCGTGTAGTCCCGGCCCGGGGCGAGCCTGGCATCGCCATGCCAGAGTCCGCGGAACGAGGTCCCGTTCAGGTTCAGGGTGAGCGACCGGGCCTCGATCGCGCCCGACTTCGGCACGAAGATCGAATCAGTGGAGGCCGTAGCCGAACGCGTGGTCCAGCTCGACTTGATCTGAGCGAACAGCCCGGGGTCCTTCCACTGCTGCAGGGTCTCCCGGTTGAGGTGCTGGCCGTTGTCCCACCACATCGTGGTGAGCTCCTTGGCACGCGCCTGGTAACCCAGCATTTCGAAGAACTTCAGCTTTTCGCCCTGCTGGACGGCGTTCCAGTCCACGTCGAAGCTGAGCAGGCCGTACTCACCGACGATCACTGGGATGCCGCGGGAGACGAAGGTCTGGGCCGCCCTGTCGAAGTAGCCGATCAGGTCCTGCTGGGTCTCCTCGTTGAAGGTGGTGACTCCGGCGATGTTCACGCTGAACGGCCAGTAGCCGTAGAAGTGGATGGTCGCGGCCAGGTTCTTGTCGTTCAGCGCGGTGATCTCGTTGGAGAGTCCGTCCAGGTACTTCTGGTCCGCGCTGGTGTGAACGGTGGGCAGGACCAGGATCCGGTCGGCGTTGAGGCCGCCCGAGCCGCGGACGATGCCGTGGAAGGAGCGGTTGAGCTCGGCGAGGAGCTTGATCTTCTCCTCGTCGGTGGCGTTGTCGAATTGCGGCTCGTTGACGCTCTCGAAGAGCACCTTGCTCGGCGCGTCACGGAAGGCGGCGGCGATCTGGGTCCACGAGGCGTTGAAGCGGGCGACCACCTCGTCGTGGTTGGCGGGCATCTTGGAGATCCACTGCCACGAGTCGTGGTGGACGTTGATCAGGACGTAGAGGTCGGAGGCGAGCGCCAGGTCGACGACCTCCTTGACCCGGTTCATCCACTTCGCGTCGATGGTGTACGGCGCGGTGGCGGACTGGTGGTCGGTCCAGGTGATGGGGATGCGGACGCTGCGGAAGCCCTGGGCGCGGATGGCCTCGAACAGCGGCTTGGTGGTCAGGGGGTTGCCCCACGAAGTCTCGTCGGGGAACGCGTCCAGCGTGTTGCCCAGGTTCCAGCCGGGCTGCATCGCCGCCACGACGTCCATCGCGCTGGCGGTGTGCTTGTCGGTCGAGGCCGCGGTGGGGCTGGTGGCCAGCCCTAATGCGGTGATCAGCGCGATGAGGAGGCTCGCCGCGCGCGAGAGGGGGGTTTTCCTCATTTCTTCCCTTCCATGAGTCGCCACTGCGCCTGCTGCGCCGTGGGGTGGATGCGGTGCGTGAACAACAGGCAGCCGTCGCCGCCCATTCATGGCCTGGCCTCGTAGTCGAACCAGTCGAAGTGCACGGCGCCGGTCGCGGCGTACATGCCGACCACCCGGCCGGTGAAGCCGCCCGCCACCTCGGTGGAGAGGTATCGGCCGTCGAGCGAGGCGAGCACGGGTGAGGGCGCCGGCCTCGGTCTCGACGCCGAACGAGAGTGCGTCGGGCGCGGCGCGCGGGCCGTGCGGCGGCAGCGGTTCGTCCGTCTGGACAGCCAGCACCAGCGGGCCGGCGGGTGCCGGTTGTTCGGCCACCACCGTCCGCACCGAGCCGACGCGGGCGACTACCTGCACCTGGCCGTCTCCAGCCTCGATCTCGTAGTGGTGTCCCTCGTCGAGCCGGACAGCCAGGCCGCCACGGCCCTGTGCGGGGTCGATCATGGTGCGGGCGCGCCACCTCAGGTGCTGCGGGCGGCGGCCGAGGAGGGTCACGTCGGGCTCGTCCAGGGAGGCCCCGTGGGCGTGGAGCGTCAGCCAGCCGGCCCGCTCCTTCGTGGTGCACAGGTCCGCCGGGCGGCTCCGCAGCGAGATCCAGCACGCCTGGAGCTCGGCCAGGTCGAAGTCGTCCCTGTTCGATCCGTTCGGCACGCCGGGCACGAGCTCGCCGACGACAGGCCAGCCGTCCACCCAGGTCACCGGGGCGAGGAAGGTCTCGCGGCCCAGGACGTGCCAGCCGGGAGTGCCCCCGCCGGGCCGTACCCCGAGAAGGACCATCCACCAGGATCCGTCGGGAGCCTGGACGAGATCCGCGTGGCCGGTGTTCTGCACCGGGTGTGTGGTGCTCCGGTGCGTCAGGATCGGGTTGCCGGGGCAGGGCTCGAACGGCCCGTCGGGCGCGGGACCGCGGGCGATCGACACGCCGTGGCCCCGCTCGGTGCCGCCCTCGGCGATGAGCAGGTACCAGTACTCGCCGATCCGGTAGAGGTGCGGTGCCTCCGGGGCGGCGGCGCCCAGGGTGCCGGACCAGAGCTTGTGCGGCTCTCCGAACGTCTCGCCCGTCCGCGGATCGATGCGCACCTGCCCGACTCCGGCGAACGTGCACCAGCAGGTGCCGTCCTCGTTCCTGTCGAGCAGGGGGCCACCGGGGGTGGCCCGGACGCGGACGGCGTCCGGGCCCCACGCCTCGACGCGCAGGGTCTCACCCTTGGCACGCCATTCCAGGGCCTCGCCGAGGTCGCGGAAATGCGGGGACATACGAAGTGCTCCTAGATGAGGCTGTGTTCCGGGACCGGTCCGGTGCTCTGACGGACGGTCAGGGTGGGGCTGAGCAGCACGAGTTCGTCGGTGGGCTGCTCGCCGCGCGTGGATGCGGAGATCCGGGACATGACCTGCTCGACAGCGATACGGCCGAGCTCCTTCGCCGGGCCGGTCACCGCTGTGAGGGCCGGTGCGTGCTGCTCAGCCAGGTGATCGGGGCACAGGGCGATCACCGACGCGTCCTCGGGAACGGTCCGCCCGCTGGTGCGCAGAAGGCTGAGCAGCGGCCCGATGGCTCCCTCGTTCTGCACGACGAAGCCGGTCGTGTGAGGCCTGTCGGACAGGATGCGGCCGAGCGTACCTGCGGTGGCCTCATAGGTTCCCTCGCATGGACGGTGCAGGAAACGCAGACCGCGCTCCTTCGCACGCGCGCGGAACCCTGCGAGGGTGCGCTCGGCGTATCCCGCGTGCCGCCGGTAGATACCGGAGCCGTAACCGATGAAGGCGATGTCACGGTGGCCCAGGTCGGCCAGATGATCCGCGCACAGCGCGCCGGCGGCGGAGAAGTCGTGGTCGACGCAGGACAGTCCTCGGGGGTCGTCGGGCAGGCCGATGAGCGCCGCCTGGGTCCGCAGGTCTCCCAGCGTCGGGATGCGCTTGTCGTCCAGCTCGACGTCCATGAGGATGACGCCGTCGGCCAGGCCGCTCGCCGCGAGACGGCGGATACCGTCGGGGCCCTCGTCGTTGGTGATCAGCAGCACGTCGTAGCCCTGCTTGCGGGCCGCCACGGTGACGGAGGTGGCGATCTCCATCATGATCGGTACGTACACGTCGGTGCGGAGCGGCACGGCCAGTGCGAGGATGTGCGAGCGCCGGCCGGCCAGCGCCCGCGCCCCGGCGTTGGGGTGATATCCGAGCTCGGCCACCGCACGCTCGACCCGCCGCCGGGTCCCGGCGGAGACGGGGCGTTTGCCGCTGAGGGTGTAGCTGACCGTGCTCGGGGAGACGCCCGCGGCTCTGGCCACGTCGGCTATGATCGCCTGCCCTCTTCCGTCGGGCAGGCGACCAAGTCGCTGTGTTGATTGGGCGCCCTCGCTGCGCTCGGTCGCCATGCCTCAGCCCTTGATGGCGCCGGTCAGGACGCCGGTGCGGAAGTGCTTCTGGACGAAGGGGTAGACGATCACGAGCGGCACCAGGGTGAGGACCACCACGGCCATCTGCAAAGACAGCGGCGCGGTCTGCGAGTGCGCCATGCCGAAACCGGCGTTGACCGAGCCGGGCATGCCGACGCCGCGGTTGACGTAGGTCAGCAGCACATATTGCAGCGGCCACTTCTCGCTCTCCGTCGGCATGTAGAGCATGACGTTGAAGAAGGAGTTCCAGTAGCCGACGGCGTAGAAGAGGGTGATCACCGCGGTCACCGCCCGCGAGGTGGGCAGGATGACGGACCAGAGGATCCGCCAGTCACTCGCTCCGTCGATCCGGGCCGCGTCCATCAGTTCGGCGGCGGTGCTCGAGTAGAAGGAGCGGAGGATCAGGATGTTGAAGACCGAGACCGCGCCCGGGAGGATCAGCGCCCACCACTGTCCGTAGCCGCCCAGCCCGGTCACCACCAGGAACGTCGGGATGAGGCCGCCGCTGACGAACATCGTCACGATCAGCAGCACCAGGATGAAGCGGTGCCCGAACGAGCCCGATCGCGACAGGCCGTAGGCGCACAGGACGGAAACGACCATGGAGATCGCCGTGCCAATGATGGTGATGCCGAGGCTCACCAGCAGCGCGGTGCGCACGGTCGGGCCCTTCAGCATCTCCTCATACGCCTCGAAGGTGATTCCGTCGGGCCAGATCACCAGGCCGCCGGCCCGGTTGATGGCGCCCTTGGTGGACAGGCTGGTCAGCACCACGATCCACAGCGGAACCAGCACGATCAGCAGCACCCCACCGAGGGTGACGCCCTTGGCTGACTGGCCGGCCAGGGTTGGCGGCTCCTGCCAGCTTGGTCTTTGACTCATTTCCGGTACAACCCGTCCTCGCCGAAGGAATGCGCCAGCTTGTTGGCGCCCCAGATGAGCAGGAGCGAGATCACGCTCTTGAACAGGCCCGCCGCCGCGCCGAAGCTGTAGTTCGTCGTGGCGATGCCGTAGTAGAAGGCGTAGGTGTCGAGCACCTCCGCGGCCTCGTGGCCGACCGCATCGCGCTGGATGAGGAACTGCTCGAAGCCGACGGTGAGCGCGCCGCCGAGCCGCAGCACCAGCATCAGCACGATCACTCCGCGCAGGCCCGGCAGGGTGATGTGCCACATCCGCCGCCAGGGCCCGGCGCCGTCCGCCGCGGCCGCCTCGTACAAGCCGGGGTTGATGGCGGCCAGCGCGGCCAGGAAGACGATGATCCCCCAGCCCGCCTCCTTCCACACGCCCTGGAAGGTGACCAGGAGCGCGAAGGTGTCGGGATTGGTCATCACGTCCCAGGTGGCCAGATCGTTCGAGCGCAACCATTGGTTGAACGCGCCCGCGCCGCCCAGCATCTGCTGGAAGATCGTGATGACCAGCACCCAGGAGAAGAAGTGCGGCAGGTAGACGACGGACTGGATGAAGTTGCGCACCCGCTCGGTGAGCACCGAGTTGAGCAGCATCGCCAGCACGATCGGGATCGGGAAGAACAGGATGAGCTGGACGAAGCTCAGATAGAGCGTGTTACTCAACGCGTGCCAGAAGCGCGAGTCGGCGAAGAGCTGCTGGAACTGGTCGAGGCCGGCCCAGTCGCTGTCCCAGATCCCGATCAGCGGGTCGTAGTACTGGAAGGCGGTGATGACGCCGACCATCGGCGCGTAGCTGAAGATCAGCAGCAGGACGACTGCGGGCGCCACCATGATCAGCAGGGATCGGTCGCGCCGCAGTCTGTCCCGCCTGGTCAGGCCCTCGTTCACTGGCCCGTGCCGTACTTGTTCAGCACGTTCTCGGTCATCCAGCCCTTGAGCCGATCGACGCCGTTCTTCTTCCAGGAGTCGATGACGGCCTTGACCTCGGCGACCGTCTTCTTGCCGTGGTAGCAGTCCTTGATGGCGTCGTCGATGGCCTGCGAGGTCTCCAGCAGGGAGATCTGCTGGGGCATGCTGATGTTCATGTTCCAGAACACCGGCTTGATGAGAGCGTTAACATTCTTGGCCTGCCAGGCCGCGTAGTCCTTGGTGACTTGGTCGGCGCCGGGGTTGCTGATGACCAAGGGTGGCGAGGCCAGGAAGGGAAAGGTCGAGGCCTGGACGAACTTCTTGCCGTCCTCGGTCGCGGTCGGCACGCCGTCCTTCATCGTGTGGTGGACGCCCTCCGCTCCGAAGTTGATCAGCGTGTACTCGGCCGAGCCGTACGGCGCCGCCAGGTAGTTGGCGATCGCCAGGCACTCCTCGATCTGCTCCGGCTTCAGGTTGATGTTGAGGTAGCTGATAATGCGGGCCGCCTCGCCCATGTACATGCGTCCGGGGCTCTTGCCGTCGTGGGAGATGTAGTCGAAGGCGCCCCGCCGGTAGTTCTTGTCGGCGGCGACGCCCGACTCGTAGTCGGCGAGGTGCCAGCCGCCGGCGCCCCCGCCGGAGATCAGCACCTTGCCCGCGTAGAAGCGGGCGTTGCTGTCGGCGTTCCGTCCGGCGATCGCGTCCGGGTGGAGGTAGCCCGACTTGGCCAGCTTGTAATGCCAGTCGAGCGCCTCGAGCAGCTGCGGCAGCTCGTACTTGTGGATCAGCTTGCCGCCCTCGACCTTCCACTTGAGCGGGATGTCCCAGGCGAAGCCCATGTAGGTGTAGACGTCGTCGAAGGCCCACACGCCGCGCTTGGCGTCGGTCAGTTCCTTGCCGAGGTTCATGTAGTCCTCGACGGACTTCACCTGGTCGGGGGTGATGCCCTTGGCCTCCAGGATGTCCCGCCGGTAGGTGATGTAGCCGGGGACGCTGAAGTTGGTGGAGAAGGAGGGGATGCCATACAGCTTGTCGCCCCACACGCAGGCCTGCCAGGCGCCGGTGGGGATGGCGGCGAGGTTGGGATACTTCTTGACCTTGTCGCCGGCCAGGTACGGGGTCAGGTCGGCGAGCTGGGTGCCGACCAGCCGGTCGGTGCCGAACTTGGCGTTCCACCAGTTCGGCAGCTGGATCCAGTCGGGCAGCTTCTTGGCCGCCGCCATCGGCGTGACGATGGTGTCGTAGTTGTTGCCGTCGGCCGGCTTCATGGTGAGGGTGGCGCCCAGGGCCTTGTTCATGGCCTGGTAGAAGGAGTTGTTCGCGGACGGCACCGTGCCCCAGAGCGGGGTGACGGCGGTGTAGCTGCCGCCCTTACCCGGCACTCCCTGGACCGTGGCGATCCCGCCGGAGGGGTAGGACAGGAAGGCGGGTTCGGTCACCCCTCCGCCGGAGCCGGTGACGGAGGCGATGTCCGCCTTGACGGAGGTGCTCGGCACGTAGGACGGGAGCGCCGCCTTGAGCCCGGTCTTGGTGTTCGTGCCGACCTTCTGCTTCTGCTGGGGTGCGCTGCTGCAGGCGGCGAGGAGAGGAGCCATCGCGGCGGCACCGATGAAGCTTCTGCGGTTCAACTCGGGTTTCATGGGGGGTTCACCTTCGAAGTCGTCGAAGCGCTTCTATGTTGCCGCGAGACTAATGACATGTTTCCGGCAACACAATGGACGTTGTTAAACGAAAGTTTCTTTCTGGTGGGCATTTGACAGCCCGGCAGGCTCGTGACAGCTTCGATGCGCTTCGCTGACCGCGCTCCCATCGAGCCTGCTCAGAGGTCTGACACGTGCGCTCCATCGGTATGCGCTCAGACCTCGCCCGTCCGCTTCTTAGCGATGTTCTGTTCGTCGTGGTCGCGCGGCATGCGCATGACGCCGGCGGGCGAGGGGTGCCGGCCTTTCTTCCCGCACCGGCACAGCGACGGCTATGGCATCTCCAGCAGGACGCGTACATCCCATGGACCGAGACGTAGTTCCGCACCGGCCGCATGGTCGGCGCCGGCGAGCACGTCGCGCACCGCGGTCGGTGCCGGGACGGCGACCTCCTGCCAGGTCCAGTTGTGCAGGAAGCGCAGCCGCCGCCCGTCCGCCGTGACGGCGCCGGTTGAGGTGACGCCCGCCGGCATGCCGCCCCACGACCCGGCATCGGGGACGAGCCAGCGGAACAGCGCCGCCGCCATGCCGGGGTTGGGGATGGTGCCGACGTAGGTGATGCGGCCCGCGCCGTACGGGCGGGTGGTCACGGCCGCCCACCGGCCGAAGTGCGGGTGCCGGTAGCCGGCGAGCACCTCGGCGTCCTGCGCGTGCGCTCCGTCCGCCCATCGGGTGCCCGCGGCGTCGGACGGCAGCCTCAGCGGTGAGCCAGGCGCGGCCTGCACGGGCAGGTCGGCCGGCAGGTTGCTGAACTCGTCGTACGACACGCCCGCGGGCTCGGCGAGCCGGGCCGGCTGGACCTCGCGGCGCGCGCGTGCCTCGTGATCGGCGTACGCGGTGCGCGGCCCGAGCACCAGGTGGCCGCCGGCCGAGGCGTAGGCCGCCAGCCAGTCCAGCGTGGCGTCGTCGGCCGCGTACAGACCGGCGGCGACGAGGACCGGGTGCCGTGCGGCCATCTCGCCCGGCTCGGCCGCCACCGCCTGAGCCGCGTGCAGCACCCGTACCTGGAGGCCCGCCTCGAACGCGCCACGGTAGAACGGGTCGAAGATGCCCTTGTAGGAACGCCGGTCCGGGCCGCCGTCCGGCAGCGCCAGAGCCGGCTGGGCGGTCAGCGCCCAATTGCTCGGTATGGAGTAGAGCATCGCGACGTCGGCGTCCGGGATCAGGCCCGCGACCAGCTCGCCGGCCGTCTCCAGCTCCGCGCCGATCCGGGCGATCTCCCGATAGACGCGGCCCGGGCGGCCGCTGTGCGGCAGGACGCCGCCCCAGTAGGTCTCGGTGCCGAAGACCAGGGTGCGCCACTGCCAGTACTCGATCATGTTCGCGCCTCGCGAGACGAGCGCCCAGGCGGCCTGCCGCCACTGACCGTCGTACGCGGGCTGGTTCATCCACGACGGACCGATGGCCTGCGCGTTGGTCTCCGTGACCAGGAAGGGCTCCTGACGTGAGGCGAACATCCGGTCGCCGCTGAGGTAGAACGCCCAGGTGTCGTGGGTGGCCCACTGCTGGGGGCCGCTCTCCCCGGCGGGCAGAGCGAGACCGTCCTGCATGACGTAGTACGGGTTGCCGGCGGTGACGTCGAGATGCCGGGTTAACTCGTCGTCGGCCACCGCCGGCCGGTCGTAGGAGATGCAGGTGGTCACGAACTGGTCCGGCCTGGCATATTCGCGCACGATGTCCGCCTGCCAGGCGATGAACTCGGTGACCTGCTCGACCTGGAAGCGGCGCCAGGCCTGCTCGTACTGCGGTTGCGCGTTGCCGTCAGGCGTCCACAGGTCGGCCCAGGTCGACAGCCGATGCGACCAGTAGACCAGGCCCCACTCCTCGTTGAGCGTCTCCACGTCGCCGTAGCGGTCGCGCAGATGATCAACGAAGCGCTGGAAGACACCGTGGTTGTGCAGCAGCACCGGGCCGGGCTCGTTGTCCACCTGGAAGCCGATCACCGCCGGGTGCCCGGCGTACCGCTCCACGATGCGCCGGATGATCCGCTCGGCGTGGAAGCGGTAGGCCGGGTGGGTGAAGTCCATCTCCTGACGGGCGCCCCACGGGATGCGCCGTCCCGAGCCCCGCTCGCCGGCGATCTCGGGGTACTGGCGGGCGAGCCAGGGCGGCACGGCATAGGTCGGGGTGCCGAGGATGACGCCGATGCCGCGCTCGTGCGCGCCCTCGAGCGTGGGCTGGAGCCAGTCCAGGTTGAAGCGCCCGTTCTCGGGCTCCCAGGTCGACCAGACGGACTCGCCGACCCGGATGACGGAGAAGCGCGCCTCGGCCATCAGGTCGAGGTCGGTCTTCAGCAGCTCACTGGGGTGATATTCGGGGTAGTAGGCGGCGCCGAGGAGCACTCGCGACACGTGTGTTCCCTTCGTTTCGTTCATTGCTTGACCCCGCCGGCGGTGAGGCCGTTCTGCCAGTAGCGCTGGAGCATCAGGAACGCCGCGACCAGCGGGATGATGGACAACAGTGAGCCGGTGACCACGAGGGGGATGACGTCGCCGGTGCCGCCGCCGCCCACCGACGCCCGCCCGGCCCAGTTGGCCAGGCCGACGGTGACGGGGTAGAGGGAGGGGTCGTTGAGCATGATCAGCGGCAGGAAGTAGTTGTTCCAGGTGGCGACGAGCGTGAAGAGCAGCACAGTGACGAAGCCCGGCGCGAGCAGGCGCAGCACCACCTGACGGAAGATCCGGAACTCGCCGGCCCCGTCGATGCGGGCCGCTTCCAGGAGGCTGTCGGGCACCGCCTCCTCGACGTACACGCGCATGAGGTAGAGCCCGAACGGGTTCACCAGCGAGGGCAGGATGATCGCCCAGGGCGTGTTCACCAGCCCGACGTTCGAGAAGATCAGGTACGTGGGAATGACCAGCGCGGTGCTGGGCACCATGATCGCGCCGAGGACGGTTCCGAACAGCAGCCTGTTGCCGCGGAAGGCGAACTTGGCGAACCCGTAGCCGCCCAGTGCGGCCAGCAGCGCCGCGCCGCCCGCGCTCACCAGCGCGTACATCCCCGTGTTGAGCAGCCACTGGACGTACACTCCGCCGTCAGCGGTGAAGACGTTCCGGACGTTGGCCGGCAGCGCGAAGTCGTCGCCGAACCAGAGCCCGAAGCTGGAGAACAGCGCGCCGGTGGTCTTCGTGGCCGCCACCACCAGCCAGAACAGCGGCAGCAGGAAGTAGATCAGGACGGCGAGCATCCCCAACGTGAGCACCGGGCTACGACGCCGGCCCGCTGCGGCGGAGTGGGCGGCGCCGGCCGTGGCCCGGGGCGGCGCCGTTGCGGTGACGGTCATCTTCTCCTCCGGGCGACGGCGAGCTGGACGGTGTACGACACCACGACGATGACGAGCCCGAGCAGGAAGGAGACGGCCGCCGCGTAGTTGACGTCCTGGCTGACGAAGGCCAGGGAGTAGGTGTACAGGTTGGGGGTGTAGGCGCTGTCGATGACGTTGGGGGCCAGGCGCTGCAGCAACGCCGGCTCGTTGAACAGTTGGAAGCTTCCGATCACCGAGAAGATCAGTGCCATCAGAAGGGCGGGGCGCAGGGCGGGGATCTTCACGCTCCAGGCGATCCGCCAGGCGCCGGCACCGTCCACGGCCGCGGCCTCGTACAGCTCGGTGGGGATGGCGCGCAGCGCGGCATACAAGATGATCATGTTGTAGCCGGTGAACTCCCAGGTCACGATGTTGGCCACCGAGCCCAGCATCAAGTCGCTGCTGAGCAGGTCCGGCGCGGGCAGGCCCAGCGCCTCGGCGAGCTGGGTGATCGGCCCAAACTGCGGGCCGTACAGGTAACTCCACATCAGCGCGGCGATCACGCCGGGCACCGCGTACGGGACGAAGATCCCCAGCCGGATCACCCGCGACAGCCACATCGCGCCGCTGTCCAGGGCGAGGGCGAACAACAACGCCAGCCCCAGCATGATCGGCACCTGGACGAGGAAGAACCGGCTCACGCGCAGCACGCCGTCGAGCAGCCGCTCGTCGCTCAGCGCCTGGATGTAGTTGTCGAGACCGGCGAACCTGACACCGCCGATCAGCTGCTCCCGGAACAGGCTCAGATATCCGGCGTACGCCAGCGGCGCCACGAGCATGGCGACGAACATGATGAGGAACGGCGCGACGAAGAGGTAACCCGCCCTGTCCCGGCGGGCGCTCGCCCGCCGGGACGGCGGCACTGTCATGACGCTCATCGCGCGACCTTGAAGCCCTGCTTCTCGGCGTAGGTGGTGATGGTCTGCTGCCACTTGTCCAACCCGGCGGCCGGGTCGGTCTTGTCGGCGAGCGACTTGCCCACCGTCTCGTTCCAGTCGTTGTTGATCTGGTCCATGAACGGCAGCCAGGTGAAGTCGGTGGGGACCGTGCCGCTGATGTCGGCGAACACCTTGTTCACCTGCTGCCCGCCGTAGAAGTCCGATTCCTGCTCGACAAAGCCCGGGTCGCTCAGCAGCGCCTTGGTCGGCGGGTACAGGAACTGCAGGGTCGTCAGCATCCTGGCCGACTCGGGGTCGGTGTTGAGGAATTCGGCGAACTTGGCCGCGGCGATCGGGTTCTTGGTCATCTTGACGACGGCGCTGGTCGAGCCGCCCCAGTTGCCGGATTTCTGCTCACCGGCCGTCCACTGCGGCAACGGCGCGACACGCCACTTTCCGCGGGTCTCCTTGGCACTGGTGGACAGGAAGAGCGGGCCCCAGGCGGCGGTCAGCCAGGTCGCGTACCTGCCCTTGTTGAGGGCCTGGAACCACTGGTCGCTGAAGTCGGCGTCGGTGGACACGACGCCCTCCTTGACCAGGCCGCTCCAGTAGGAGGCGAGCTTCTTCGACGTCTCACCGGCGACGTCGACGGAGACTTGGTCGGCGCCCTTCATCTGGAACGGCTTGACGCCGGCCTGCCACATCAGGCCCGTCCAGATGGAGTTGTGGTTGGTGGGGAAGTTGGTCAGGTACACGCCGGGGTCGGCGGCGTGCAGCTTGCGGGCCGCGGCGGCGAACTCGTCCCAGGTCTTCGGCGGCTGGATGCCGTGCTTGTCGAAGATGTCCTTGCGGTAGAGCATCCCCATCGGCCCGGTGTCCTGGGGGATCGCCCAGACTTCGCCGTTCCTGCCGCTCACCTGGCCCCACGCCCAGTCGACGAACCGGTCCCTGAGCGCCTCCGCGCCGTACGGCCGCAGGTCCAGCAGACTGTCGGTAATGGCGAAGCCGGGAATGTGCTGGTACTCGATCTGCACCACGTCCGGGGCGCCGCTGCCGGCCTTGAGCGCCGTCCGCAGTTTCGTGTACTCCGCCTGGCTGTTACCTGCGTTGACCACCTTGACGCTGATGGCGGGATATTTCTTCTGGAAAAGCGCTACTTCCTTGTCGATGTCGGGCAGCCAGGTCCAGAACGTGAGCTCGGTCGGCGTCTTCATCGCCTTGTCGATGTCGGCCTGGCTGATGGCGGCGGGCTTGCCCTCGCCGCCGCCGGTGCCGCCGGTCGTGCCGCCGGTCGTGCCGCCGGCGCATCCGGCGAGGAACAGGGCCGCGGCGGCTCCCACGGCGAGCCGTCTCTTCCTCGGCAAAGTCATCTCTTACTCCTTGGGGGGGTCGTCGACCGGCGTAGCACGAGCTGCGCCGGTAGGTCGTCGACGGTCGCCGAGCCCGGGGCGTTCTCGATCTGGTGGACGAGCAGGTCGAGCGCGTGCGAGGCGATCGCCTCGAAGTCCTGGCGGATGGTGGTCAGCGGTGGCGATAGGTACGCCGCGGCCGGGATGTCGTCCATCCCGACGACGCTCACCTCTTCGGGGACGGCGCGGCCCGCCTCAGCCATGGCCCGCAGCAGGCCGATCGCCATCTCGTCGTTGGCCACGAACACCGCGGTGACCTCCGGATCTGCGGCCAGTCGCCGGCCGGCCTCGTAACCCGAGGCGGGCGACCAGTCCCCTTCAATCGGCGGTGGCGCGGCGATCCCCGCGGACTCGAGCGCGTGCCGCCAGCCGCGGGCCCGGTCGCGCGACGCCAGCCACTGACCAGGCCCCGCGACATGCCAGACGGTCGCATGCCCCAGGCCGAGCAGGTGCTCGGTGGCGAGCCGGCCGGCATCGAAGCCGGATGCCCCGGTGACCACCAACCGGGGCCCGTCGAGACCGGGGAACCTGCCGAAGCTGAGCACGGGGATGTCCGGGTCGATGCGCAGTTCCTGCCCATCGTCTACCGGCTCGGACAGCACGATGCCGTCCACACCCTGGTCCAGCAGGGACTCCACCGCGCTCGTGATGCTGTCCGGTCTGCCCTCGAACGTGTGGACCACGCTGAACGCATAGCTCGTCTCCCGGGCCCGCCGCTCCAGCGCGACCAGCAGCGCCGAGGGCCCGTACAGCGAACTGCCGAGCGAGACCATCCCGATGCGCTGGAAGCGGCCCAGAAGGAGCGCGCGGGCCGCGGTGTTGGGGCGATACCCGAGCTCGCGAGCCACCGCGAGAACCCGCTCCCGAACGTCGGCGCTGACGTACGGCTCGGCGTTCATGACACGCGAGACGGTCTTCTGCGAGACGCCGGCGCGCCGCGCGACGTCGGTGCTGGTAGGGGCGCGGCGCCTGGCCTCCGACATAAGGGCTCCTCGATCCTGCCTACGTAGTCAGACTGGGCGGACCTTCGGCCTGACTACGTAGTCAGACGGAATGCCCATTACTCTCGTTCCGGAGACACCTCGTGTCAAGGGTTTGTTTCACGCACGTTTCCGCGCCCATGGCCACCCCGCGTGCGCCGGCTGCGACGGCTCGGGCGCTCCCAGGCCCTCCACTCGCCGGGTGGCCCTGTCGTCGAAGCGCTTCCGTGTTGCCGCGAGACTAATGACATGTTTTTCGACAGCACAAGGGAAGTTATTAAACGAAAGTTTCTCTCTGATGAGGCATTGACAGTTCGTCAGGCTCGTGACAGCTTCGATGCGCTTCGCTGACCACTCTCCCATCGAGCCTGCTTAGAGGTCTGACACGTGAGCTCCCCCTCTCTGTCCGCGGCCGACGCGGTTCCCTTCAGGGACCCCGCATTGCCGATACACAAGCGCGTCGACGATCTACTCGGACGGTTAACCTTCAACGAAAGAATCGCGATGCTGCACCAGTACGCGCCTGCTGTGCCGCGTCTGGGCATCGCCTCGTTCCGCACCGGGTCCGAAGCCCTGCACGGCGTGGCGTGGCTGGGAGTTGCGACGGTGTTTCCGCAGGCAGTGGGCCTGGGGGCGACGTGGGATGAGGAGTTGGTACGGCTGGTCGCCGAGGCCATCTCGGTCGAGCTGCGCGCCTTCCACCGCCACCGCCCGCCCGTGATCGGCTCCGGCGCCAACAGCTTGCAGGCGTGGGCTCCCGTGGTGAACCTGTTGCGCGACCCGCGCTGGGGGCGCAACGAGGAGGGCTACTCCGAGGACCCGGTGCACATCGCGCGGCTCGGCGTGGCCTATTGCAAGGGTCTGGCCGGCGACCATCCGACCTTCCTTCGTGCGGCCCCGGTGCTCAAGCACTTCCTCGCGTACAACAACGAGGACGACCGATGCGTCACCTCCTCCGGCGTACGTCCCCGTGTGCTGCAG
Organism: Nonomuraea sp. 3N208; assembly: GCF_052245935.1. Classification (NCBI taxonomy): domain Bacteria; kingdom Bacillati; phylum Actinomycetota; class Actinomycetes; order Streptosporangiales; family Streptosporangiaceae; genus Nonomuraea; species Nonomuraea sp. 3N208. The sequence goes on from NZ_JBQQBR010000039.1 coordinate 94,054, forward strand.
GAATACGACCTGGCAGCGTTCCGGCCCGTGGTCGCCTCGGGCCTGGCCACCGGCGTCATGGCTGCGTACAACTTGGTCAACGGCCGCCCCTGCCACGTCAGCCCGCTCATCGAGACGGAGCTGCGGCGGTGGGCCGAGCCCACCGGACACGAGCTGTTCGTGGTCAGCGACGCGGAGGCGCCGTCCAACCTGGTCGATCTGGAGCACTACTTCGACGACCACGCCGAATCCCATGCCGCCGCGCTCAAGGCCGGCATCGACAGCTTCACCGACCATGGCGAGGACAGCGAGACTCCGGTCGGCAGGCTGCGGGAGGCGCTGGGCCGGGGACTGATCGATGAGGACGACATCAACCGCGCGGTGCGACGGCAACTTTCGCTGCGCTTCCGGCTCGGGGAGTTCGACCCGGACCTCGACCCGTACGCCGCCATCGGTCCCGAAGTGATCGACTGCGCCGAACACCGGGCTGTCGCCCTGCGCGCCGCGACCGAATCGGCGGTGCTGCTCAAGAACGACGGCCTGCTGCCCCTGACGGGCACCCCTCGTGTGGCGGTCATTGGCCCCCTCACGAACAGGCTGTTCGAGGACTGGTACAGCGGCACCCTGCCCTACCAGATCGGCGTCGCGGCGGGGCTGGACGAGACACTCGGCGAGGTCGTCCGTGTGGAAGGGGCCGACCGGATCGCGCTGCGCGCCCGCTCCACCGGTGAGCTGCTGGGCGGGTCCTCCTTCGAGGTCGTCGACTGGGGCGGCGGGGCGTGCACCCTGCGTGACGCCGCCACTGGCCGCTACCTCAGCGTCCAGGACGACGGTTCACTGGCCGCAGACCGGGAGGTGCTCAAGACCTGGTTCATCAACGAGACCTTCCGCCTCGAACCGGTCCCCGGTGGCGTGGTGCTGCGCAACGTTCGCACCGGCCGGTACGCCGCGATCGACCCCGTCGACGGGCGGCTCAGCGTCACCGCCGAAACCCCCGCCGCCGCCGAATGCTGGGAGCGCGAACTCCTGCATAACGGTACGGCGGAGGCCAGGGCCGCCGCCGAGGACGCCGACGTCGCCATCGTGGTGCTCGGCAACCACCCGCTGATCAATGGCCGTGAGACGGAAGACCGCCGGGATCTCGCGCTGCCCCCGGGACAGGAGGCGCTGCTGCGCGCGGTCGCCGAGGTCCGCCCCGAAACCGTGCTCGTGACCATGAGCAGCTACCCCTACGCCCTGGACTGGGCCGACAAGCACCTGCCCGCCATGGTGTGGACGTCCCACGGCGGGCAGGAAACCGGCCGAGCCCTGGCTGCCGTCCTGCTTGGCGAGGCCGACCCCGGGGGGCGGTTGCCGCAGACGTGGTACCGCGGCGACGACGAGCTCCCGCACCCGCTGGACTACGACATCATCAAGGCGGGCTGGACCTACCAGTACCACCAGGCCGCCCCGCTGTACCCCTTCGGCCACGGACTCTCCTACACGGAGTTCACCTACGGCGACCTGCGGCTCTCCTCGGGGACCCTGGCCACGGACGGTGCGGTCGACGTCTCGATGACGCTGACCAACACCGGAACCCGGCCGGGATCCGAGGTGGTGCAGCTCTACGTCCGAGGGTTGAACGCTCGCTACGAGGCCCCCCGGCTGCGCCTCGCCGACTTCCGCAAGGTCGTGCTGTCACCGGGCGAGAGCCGGGAACTCACCTTCCGGCTGTCAGCCGAGCACCTCGCCCACTGGGACGTGGCCGGCGGGGAATTCGCCGTCGATCCCGGCGGCTACGAGGTGCTGATGGGCCGCTCCGCCGGTGACATCACCCGGACGGCGCCGATCACGGTGAGCGGTCCCGCCCCCGGACCGCGTGTCCTCGTCGACAGGAGCACCTCGGCCGTCGACTTCGACGACCACACGGGCATAACCCTGGTCGACGCCACCCGCACCGCGGGCGACGCGGTCGCTCCCGCCAGCCGGGCCCGGCCCGCGACGCTGCTGTTCCGTTCCACCGACCTGTCCGGGGCCATCCGCATCGAGGCCGAGGTCGCCGGTATGAGCGCGGGGAAGCTGGAGTTCCTGGCGGGCGACCGGCTGCTCGTCGAAATCCCGGTGCCGGTCACCGGGTGCCGCTACGCGTGGACGACCGTCGCCGAAGACCTGAAGACCTCGCCGGAAGGCGTCCATGACCTGCAGGTGAACCTGCACGGCGACATCCGGCTCGCCGCGTTCCGCTTGGGCTCGACAGCCTGAAACGAGCGATTCGCCCCGGTCCCCCGCATCTGGCGTGGGACCGAGCACGGCGGGATCCCGTGGGCCACCAAATCTCGTCTCACCTGTCCGATCCAGACGCAGTCGCATGCCGCTCTGCAACTGGCAGGACGTGCGGTGTGATCGGCGCCTTCCCGACGCACAACGCCGGCAGTCCCGCTGGACTGGACGCCTGGTCGAGCGGTGGCGGTAGAGTCGCCTGATCCCTTCACGAAGCCGCTGCTCAGGCTCTACATGCAGGTTTTGGCACCCCAAGATAACGCCCGAGCACGACCAGGCCCTGATTGTCGGCCACGTTGGTGCGCTTGTCGTGACGAACCTGGGGCCTCGACTGTGGCGGGTTAATATCGCCTGGTGACGGTTCACGACCGACGCGCCTTCATCATCGGAGGCACGGGGCAGATCGGCCGGGCCACAGCCGCCCGACTCACTGTGGCCGGGTACGCGGTGACCCTTGGGCACCGCCGGCTCCGTCCGGACGCCGCGGAGCCGGACGGGGTGGCGTCGGTCCAGGTCGACCGGGCCGACACCCAGGCGCTGCTCAATGCCCTCGACGGCCACGATCTGGTCGTGGACACGGTCGCATTCACCCCACACCACGGTGCGCAGCTCGCCCAGTTGGCCGGCCGCGTCGGCTCGCTGGTGGTCATCTCGACGGGAGCGGTCTACAAGGCTCCCGGCCTGCCGGTGCCGATCCCGGAGACGTGGCCGACGGTCGAGCGCGACACCCACGACTATCCGGCGGGGAAAGCGGCGCTGGAGCGTCTCCTGCTGGCGACGCCCGGCCTGCCGGTCAGCATTCTGCGGACAGGCGTGCTGCACGGCCCGTATGGCAAATCGCTGGATCACTGGTCGTTCATCAAGCGGGCGCTGGACAAGCGGCCGCACGTCGTGCTCGCCCAGGACGGGCGGAGCCGGTTCCCCACCTCGGCGGTCGCGAACGTCGCCGAGCTGATATATCTGTGCGCGCAGCACCCGGCGGCCCGGGTCCTCAACATCGCCGATGACCCGCTGACCGTCGCCGAGATCGGAGCCAGGATCTTCGCTGTCATGGGCCACGAGGCAGAGATCGTCACCTTCGCGGGCCCGTCGCGTCCGGACGGCCTGGGTTTCAATCCGTGGAATGTGCCTGAGCCGATCGTGTTCAGTCTGGACAGGGCCCGTACCGAGCTCGGGTACCGCCCTGCCGTCTCCTACGACGACGCGCTGCGCCAGGACATCGGATGGGCCGTCCCCGCCGTAACCGAGGCCGAGGCGGGCGGCGGAGGCTGGCAGGATGTCTTCCCTGATCTGATCGTTCGCCACGGCCCCGACGTCTGGTTCCCTTATGCGGCCGAGGACGCCTATGTCGCCGGCGCGTAGGCGGCCCTACCAGGCAACAGGCATCGCGTGTAGCCCGAAGAACGGGGCATCGTCAGCGAAGGACAACTCCTCCAACCCGATCGCCAGGTGCAGCGTCGGTATCCGGGTCAGCAGCGTGCCGTAGGCGATCTGCAGCTCGGCGCGGGCGAGGTTGCGGCCGATGCACTGGTGTACCCCATAGCCGAAGGCAACGTGGTGGTGGGCGGACCGGTGGATGTCGAACTCGTCGGGGTTCTCGAACGCCCGCACATCACGGTTGGCGGATGCGGCCAGCACCGTCAGGCGATCACCTGCGCGGATCCGCGCAGAGCCGATATCCATGTCGTCGGTCGCAATCCGGTCGAAGCTGACCCAGTCCTGCACCGAGTGGAAGCGCAGCAACTCCTCGATCGCACCCGGCAGCAGGCTCGAGTCGGCGCGCAACGCGGCAAGCTGCGCTGGGTGCCGCAGCAGCGTGAGTACGCCTAGGGAGATCGTATTCGCCGGCGAGTCGTAACCCGCGAGCAGCAGGAGGAAACCGATGTTGATCAGCTCGTCCGTGGTCAGCTCGCCGGTGGGCAGGTGCCGAGCGGCCAGCCGTCGGATCATTCCCTCGTGCGGTTCACGCTCTGCGCTGCGGATAAGTTCGCGCAAATAGCCGCGAAGGTCTCTGGACGCCTGGGCTGCCACACTCGGGTCCATACTCGTTACTGACAGCATCCGCAGCCGTGACTCGAAGAACTCGTGGTCGCCGGCCGGGATACCGAACAACTCGCAGAGGACTCGCGACGGAACCCGGCGCGCGTACAAACCGACGAGGTCGGCGGGCGCCCCGGCCTCCAGCAACTCGTCGATCGCTGTATCGGCTATTCGCTGGAGGGCCGGCCGCATGGCGTCCATCGGACGGGCGCCGAGCTCTGAGATCAGCAACCGCCGGAACCGGCTATGTTCCGGTGGATCCATATCGACGAAGAAGCCGTCGTCAGGGCGATCGTCGTCGGGTCCGCGAGGCCGTTCAGGGCGTCCAGTGTTCGAGCTGATCCTCGGGTCACTGAGGATCTGCCGCGCCTCGGCGTAGCGGGTGACCGCCCAGACCGGTGCGCCGTTGGGCAGGGCGGCTCGGACGACCGGCGCGGTGGCACGCATCCGCTGATACTCGTCCGGCGGTGCGAACGGGCAGGTCCGCTCCATCGGGAAGGTCGGCATCGCGGTTATGTCATGCTCGGATGTACTCATTGCGCTTCCCCGTTCGAGCCGGACACCACCCCGGCGATGTAATCGGAAATGGCGGCGATGGTCGGCTGCGCCCATAGCAGCGTCGCCGGTAGCGAGCACCGAAATCGTTGCTCCAGCCGCCGCCGGACGACCACGGTCATCACCGAGTCCAGTCCCTGCTCGATCAGCGGTCGGTGTGGTGACAGGTCGGCGGGGGCGAGCCGCATCTCCTTGGCGATCTGCGCGCCGACCTCCTCGATCAGGAATGTGCGCAGTTTCTCTGGCTCCAGATCGGCGAACGATTCAGCGAGCCGCTCGCTTTTGGCGCCGTTCTCTCCAGGGGTCGGCGTGTCGATCACCGGATACCGCAGCCCCGACAGCCAGCCGACGACAGCGCCGGTGTCGTCGATGATCCGTACCTGCACCGTGTCCGTGTGCTCGTGGTCGAGCAACACTTCGATGTTCACCGTGCCTGTCGGCTTTCCCAACGTGACCAGCCGATCGATATGCGTCACCATGCGCAGCAACGGGTCCCCGGGGAACACGCTCGGTGCCACCGACATGGCCGCGTCCAGGATGGGCGCCCAGGGTGAGGCGCTGGACGGTGCTGGGCCGCACCGCACGCGGGCGCGCAGCGCGCCGTACCCGCGCCGCAGTTCCTCAACGCTCCAGTCGAACCCGGTGTCCGGTACGCCGACAGCAGCCAACCGGCGGGTGACCAAGCCGGGTTCCGTTGATGTGAGCGGCTGCGACCGCGGTGCCGGCGGCTGTCCCGGCCCGGCGGCGATCCTGGCCGTGGCGATCATCTGCCAGGTGCCGTCAGGTTCGCCGGCGATACGGGCGGCCAGTCGCAGCTCGGTGCCCTGCCGTACGATCTGGACCTCGCGGCGGTCGGCGGTCAGCAGCGGAGCCGACATCGTCACTTCGCCGAGCGCTTGACCGCCGGCGGCGGCGAGGAACGTCGCTGCGAGAACCGCGGCCGGTACGATCTCCACGCCCTCGATCGCATGGCTGCCGGGATAGGGCCGCGTCTGGTCATCCAGAACGGTCCGCCACAACCGGACGTCCGTCCCGACAAGATCGACACGGTCGCCGAGCAGCGTGTGCGTGTCCGGATCGTGGCCTCGGCCGCCGGTGTCGGGGGGCGATGGTGTGCGCCAATGCCTGCGACGCTGCCAGGGATACGCCGGGAGCACGACCGGCCCACCAGCGGGTTGTAGCCGGTGCCAGTCCACGTCGAGACCGGCGCAATGCGCCGCGGCCACGGCGGTGAGCATGGCTGCCTGGGCGGGCCGGTTTCGGCGCAGCGACGCGCCCACGAAGACGTCCTCGTGCCCGCTTTCGTTCAGCGTCTCCAGCACCGAGTGCGTGACGACCGGGTGTGCGGAGATCTCGATGAATGCGCGGTATCCGTCGGCTGCGGCCGCAGTGACCGCGTCGGTCAGGCGCACCGGCCGGCGCAGGTTGGCCGCCCAGTACGTGCCGGTAAGCTGAGCCATCATCCGTGGATCATCCAGCGTCGTCGAGTAGACGGCGATGCCGGGGACGCCGGGCGTCAGGTCGGCCGCGGCCGCGGTCAGGTCCGTCGTAAGCGGATCCATCTGCGGTCCGTGGAACGCCACGTCCGAGGTGACCCGGCGGGTCGGAATCCCCTCCTCGAGCCAACCCGTCAGTACCTCGGCCACGGCGTCCGGGTCGCCTGAGACGACCGTGGAGCCAGGTGATGATGCGATCGCGGCGACCACACCGGGATGATCCGCCAATCGCCGCTCTGCCTCGGCGAACGGAAGCCGCACCATAGCCATCGCGCCCCGGCCCGCGACCCGGCGTAGCAGGCGGGATCGCCGGCAGATCAGCCGGGCGCCGTCCAGGCGGCTCAGTGCTCCGGCCGTCACCGCGGCGGCGATCTCGCCGACCGAATGGCCGATCACGGCGTGCGGGCGCAGCCCGTACTCACGCCACAGCTCGACCAGGCCGAGCTGCATCGCGAAGATCATGGTTTGGATGTGGTCAACCTCGGTGAGCTCTCCCACGCTGAGCGTCTTCCGCGGTGAGAACCCGATCTCGTCGGCGAATACCGGCTCCAGCTCGTCGATGACGCCGGCGAATGCCGGCTCGGCGGTCAACAGTTCCCGGCCCATGCCCGCCCACTGCGAGCCGTGTCCAGAGAACACGAACACCGGCCCGGGACCGGGATCACTGAGTACTCGCCCCATGGTCACCGCGTCGTTCGGGGTACCGGCCGCCAGGTTACGCAGTCCGGCGGTCAATGCGGCCTCGTCCTCCGCGGCCACTACCGCCCTGTGCGACAGGTGAGTCCGGCGCAGTGAGAGTGTGTGCCCGAGGCTCGCCAGCGGCACCCGGCCGACGACGTCGGCAAGGTTGCCCGCGGCCTGCCGCAATGCCGACCGCGACGCGGCGGACACCGGATACAAGCGCCCAGCGGGTTCCTCCGTGGGCGCCGGTACCGCAGGCCCCTGTTCGAGGATCATGTGGGCGATGGTCCCGCCGTAGCCGAAGGCGGAGACCGCGGCACGGCGCGGGTACGCGGAGTCGGGCCAAGGTGTCGGCTCGTCGACCACGCGCAGCCCGGCGCCGATCCAGTCGACGGCCGATGTGGGGGTGTCGAGCCGGCTCGGCGGGAGCTCACTGCGACCCAACGCCAGGACGGCCTTGACCAGGCCGGCGATGCCGGCGGCACCCTCAAGATGTCCGATGTTGGACTTGGCCGAGCCGATCAGACACGGCCGCTCCGCCGGCCTGCCGGCCCCGTACACGGCACCCAGCGCGGCGGCCTCGAGAGGGTCGCCGACCGCGGTACCAGTGCCATGCGCCTCGACATAGCCGACCGTACAAGGATCGACGCCGGCCTGCCGCAGCGCGCGGCGCATGACATGCTCCTGCGCCTGGCCGCTCGGCGCCATGATGCCGACGGTGTGGCCGTCCTGATTGACGGCGCTGCCGCGGATGGTCGCGAGCACCAGGTCCCCGTCCCGTACGGCGTCGCGGAGCCGCTTGAGCACCACGACTGCCGCGCCCTCGCCTCGCCCGTACCCGTCGGCGGCGGCGTCGAACGACTTGCTCCGCCCGTCCGGCGCGAGGGTGCCCGCGGCGTCCAAGGTCAGCGTCTCGCCGGGGGACAGGATGAGGTTGACCCCGCCTGCCAGCGCCACGTCGGTCTCCCCTGCCCGCAGGGCCTGCACGGCCAGGTGGACGGCGACCAAAGACGCTGAGCATGCCGTGTCCACCGCCAAGCTAGGGCCACGCAGGTCCAGCGCGTGCGACACTCGGTTGGCCACCGCGCAAGTGGCGGCGCCGATCCCGGTCCAGGCTTCTATGTCGGGCAGATCCTCAAGCAGCCGGTGCCCGTAGTCACCTGTGCAAACGCCCACGTACACGCCCGTGTCCGTACCGGCCAGTGCGCCGGCTGATATCCCGGCGTGCTCCAGGGCCTCCCACGCGGTCTCCATGACCAGGCGCTGCTGCGGATCCATCAGCTCCGCCTCGCGCGGCGAGAGCCCGAAGAACTCCGCATCGAAGTCCGCCACCTCGCTCAGAAAGTGGCCGTGCGACACCGTGCGGCGGATTGCCGCCGTGTAGGACGGGCCACGGTCGGCATAGGCCTGCCAGCGCCCGGCAGGTGCCGGTCCGCTCGTGTCTCGTCCTTGGCACAGCAGGTTCCAGTACTCGTCCGCCGAGTCGGCGCCGCCGGGCAGCCGGCAGCCGATCCCGATCACCGCGATCGCTTCAGACGGTCGATCCATCACGCATCCCCTCCCCGCCTCCGCGACCACGCGGGCGACTCGAGAATTTCCACGACGGCGGCCGAGATGGTCACGCCGGGGCCGTAGGCGAACATCAGGAGATGGTCGCCGGGCCCCAGGCCACCACCGCGGACCAAGTGCTCCAGGGCGAGAACTTGGTCACTGGCTCCGCAGTGGCCGATGGTCCGGCCGAACTCCCAAGCCGAGCGGGACGCCGGGATGCCCAGCCGGTGCTCACAGATTTGATCGGCGATCTCTTGAGAGGTGTTCATGCACGTCATCCGGGTCACGTCCGCCGCCTTTATGCCGGCCTCTGACAGGGCGCGGTCGATCACCTCGACCATCCGTTCGTCCAGCGTCACCAGCACCATGGTCCCTTCGCCTCCGGCGACCGCACGGCGCCGGAACGTGTCGTTGTGCGCGGCGAAGTCCACCGCGCGGCCCTCGGTGACGCCAGGCGGGAACAGCGGCTCGGCACACCGGTGCATCTCCTCGGCTTGCGACACCGACACCGAGCTCACCGAGGCCAGCCGGGCGAATCCCGGCTCGGTGTCGAGCACAACGGCGCTGGCCGCGTCGCCGGCGACGGCCCCAGGCAGCATCCGCCAGCGGTTGGCCAGAGGAGTGCCATAGTTGTCGGCGGCGACCAGCAGAGCCGCCTGGCGCCCGGGTTCGGCCCGCAGGTAGCTCGCGGCCAGTTCCAGGGCTGCGAACATGCCGTTGCAGCCCTGCTTGAGCTGGGTCGACAGGACGCCGTCGCCGACCAGGTGGCGCTGCACGTAGGCCTGCGGTGGCCATCCCTCCGGACCCTGATGCCAGGTGGAGGTGTACAGGAGGAGGTCCAGATCGGCAGGAGAGCGGCCGCTGCGGGCCACCGCGGTGCGTGCCGCCCGCAACGCCATCTCCGGTGCCGGGATGTCACCGGCCACCGCGACCGAGGCGAGCCCGTGCAACTCGACCTCCTCGGCCGGGTACCAGCCCGCCGCCACCGCATGGTCCACGTCCACTGTGTCGGGCAGGTACGAACCGACGCCGCTGATGTACATGTCCGCCGTCTCCATGTCGCCTCCTGGCTCGCTCGAACAGGTCAGTCCGGCCCTCCGGAGGCGTACTCCGGCGGGATGTCCAGGATCCGCAGTACGGCGCAGGCCAGGGTGGTGCCGGCGCCGAACCCGATGAGCAGCATGTGGTCGCCAGGGGCCAGCGCTCCGGAGGCAAGCAGATGGTCAAGAGCGACGAACTGGTCGCTGACTCCGAGGTGTCCGATGCGGGCGCCGTACTCCCAGGTGGTGTCGGCCAGGGTCAGCCCGAACCAGTTGACACCGCGGTGCTCCACGTCGTCCCAGCGCACATGGGGGAAGGCCACCCGCGCCACGTCGTCGAGCGTGATCTCCGCCTCTTTGAGCGTGCGGTCGACCAGCTCCATCATCGTCGTCTGGATCGCCAGCATCACTTGGGCGCCGTCACCGTTCAGCAGGCGCTTGCGGAACTCTCGGTTGCGCGCGGCGAAGTCCAGCGGCCGGCCCACGGTCGCGTCCGGAGGGAACATCGGTACGCCGCCGTCATTGACGGCCTCGGCCTCCGGCAGCACGGTCACGTTGACCGACCGTAGCTCGGCGAATCCGGTGTCCGTGGTGACAATCAGCGCGCACCCGGCGTCGCCCATCACGGTGCCCTCGATCATCCGCCACCGGTCGACCAGCGGGGTGCCGTGGTTGTCGGCGCCGACCAGCAGCGCGGTGCCGCCCGGCCGCAGGTATCCGGCAGTGAGCTGCAGCGCGTTGAACAGGCCGCAGCATCCTTGCCGCAGCTCGATCGCCGGGACGTCCCCGCCGACCAGATGCTGCTGCAGGTAATACTGCGGCTCCCAGCCCTCCGGGCCTTGGTGCCAGACGTCGCAGTACAGCATGAGGTCGAGGCCGGGCGGCGACAGTCCGCCGGAGCGCTCGAACGCCTGCCGGGCGGCGCGGAGGCCCAGCTCCGGGGCCGGTACGTCGCCGGCCACCGCTGCGCCGACCAGGCGGAAGTACTCCGCCTCATCGGCCGGATACCGGCCCTCGGCGACGGCCGTCTCGATAGTGACCACAGGTGGCAGATGGACGCCGATACTGCGCAAGTACGTGCCGGGAGTGCGCATCTAGCCCTTCCTTCAGCGTGGACACGCCGGGGTGCCGGGCGCTTCACTGGGTGTGCGATGCCGCAACGGGATCACCCGGCCCGTCGCGGAGCAACAGCATCGGGTCGTTCAGCTCGTACAGCCCACACATCGGTGGGCAGGCCTCGTAGCCGAGGAGCCGTTGAATGTCCTCGGGGTAGCTGCGGACCACGTCCAGGGGTATGGACAGGTACTGGTTCTCCTCCTGGCGGAGGTTGCCGAGGTCGTAGGCGTACGACAGGCCGGTGCGGGGCTCACCAGAAGCGTTGGCGCCGGCCCCGTGGTACGTGCTGCCGAGCCACAGCAGCGCAGAGCCGGCTCGCATCTCGGCGGGCACCGCCTCATCGTCGCGCGGCCCTCGCTCGTCGTCCCACATGTGGCTTCCCGGAATCACCCGGGTGGCGCCGTTGCGTGCGGTGAACTCGCTCGCGGCGACCATGACCTGGACCCGGCTCTCCGGGCCCGGGTGGGTACGGAGGTGAGCCGTGTCGTCCCGGTGCAGGCCCTGGATCGGCACACCGGGCTGAATCTGGATCGCCCGCGAAATGCCAAGCTGGATCGTCGGAACGAACTCGATGCGCTGCTCACCGAGCCAAGCTCGCACCGGCCGCTGCAAGAAGTGCCGCGCGCTGCCGAGGAAGTGCGGCTCTCGCATGATCGTGGCCGACCGCGCGGTCCGGCGAACCAGGCCCGGCAGGATTCGGGTCTTCTCACCGACCAGTCGCCCGTCGCCGTCCGCCTGGCGTTCCAGGGCCGGGCCCAAGTCTTCCCACAGACCGTTGAGTGTGTCGGAGTCGATGAAATCCTCGATGATCACTGCTCCGGCTGCTTCGACCGCTTCGATCGCTTCTTCGATCGCGGCCGAGGCGGGCAGGATGGTCAGCGTCGTCGGCTTGGAATCGGTCATCCCGGCCTCCGGGAGGGCTGTGTCTTGTTGTGTGGTCTGTCCGAGGTGGTCTGTACGCGGTGGTCAGGTGACTCGCGCGGGGCGACCGAACCACCGCGCGAGAGCACCGGGCAGCGACGCCTCGTCGGCGGGTGTGCTCCAGGCGACGAAGCCGTCCGGACGAATCAGCAGGGCGTCCGCCGGAGCCTCGGCGCATTCGGCGGTGACCACGTCGACCCGGTCGGACCAGGGCTCGGCGAGCGAACGCAGTCCGGGATCGGCACCGAGGTCGAGCAGCAGCGGCCGCCCGGTACGTTGCAGTTCGGCGAGCCGTACCGTGCCGTTGGCGCCTTTCAGCCGCAGGTCGGGGCAGTAGCGCCCGACCAGCGGACCGGTCAGCGACGGGTCGCCCATGTCGTACCTGATGTGCAGGTCGTCGACCAGGGCGGTCAGCTGCCGGTTCGTGTCGTCGTGGAGCAGCAGGTGGGTGAGCAGCCGGCGCAATGCGTCGACGTGCGGGCCGGGGCGCATCAACGCGATGGAGGCACGCTGAACCTCCAGTGTCTGCGCGCCGACCGGATGTCGTTCCGATGTATAGGTGTCAAGCAGGTCCTCGTGACACTGACCTCGCGCGACCGCAGCGAGCTTCCACCCGACGTTGACGGCGTCGCCCAGTCCGAGCCGCAGGCCCGGGCCGCTCCACTGCGATTGGACATGGGCCGCGTCGCCGACAAGCAGGACCCGCCCCTGGCGATATGTCTCGGCCTGCCGCTCGTTGTCGGTGAACCGGTTGATCTTGTTGACCTTGGTGACCGTCACCTTGGTGCCGCTGAGCCGGCGCAGCGCCTCCTGGAATTCCTCGAGCGTTATCGGCGCGTCCCGATTCGCCGGTGGGCCAATGAACTCGAGGGTGATGAACCGGGGCGGTCCTTCCTCATACACCAGGAGCCCGTTGTCCTTGCGGAACCAACCGGGCAGGTGGAAGTCGGGGTCGTCGATCTCCGCGAAGGCGCGGTATCCGGTCGTGATGCCGTCCGTTCCCGGGAAGGCGATGCCGGCCAGCTTCCGGACCATGCTCCGGCCGCCGTCGCATCCGGCGAGCCAGTCAGCCTGCATCTGGTACTGCCCGTCCGGACCGTCGACATCGAGACGCACCCCATCGCCGTTCTGGGTGAACCCGGTGACCGTATGGCCGCGCCGTACCTCGACGCCGAGGTCCGCAGCACGTCGAGCCAGGTCCTTCTCCAGCAGTTGCTGGGGTACCAGCAGGTCGGGAGATTCCGGACGGAGCACGAACATGGTGGCGAAATGCCGTGCGCCGGGAAAGGCCTTGGGTTGCAGGCTGTCCGGCCGCCGTTCGCCCATGGCGATGCGTGTCCGCTGTTCGGCCGTCGGCTGCGAGGGGGTCCCGTCGATCCCGATCATGAGACCGCGACGATCCAAGATGTCAATGGCCCGCCCGGTTATGCCCTCGGCCTTCGGGTGTGTTTCGATTTCGGGCAATCGCTCGAGCACCACCACCGGTACATCGTGCAGCGCCACCTCGCACGCGAGGATGAGCCCAACCGGTCCACCACCAACTACCGCGACCTGTGCCATACATACCTCTGCTGGGGGCGTGAGCCTGCTGGAGGAATCGTTGGATTGCCGACCGCAGCCCGGCAACAGCGGCCGGGGCGCGGTCATGCTTCTCGTGTGTTGGCAGATGTGTCTGTTCAGGTAGTGCCGATGCTAAATCGGGTGGTTCAAAAATTGCTAGTGGTGGCATTTACCAGATTTGTCATGCATAATCCCCTTCGATTGTGATCAACGGTGCGCAGGTGAGAGGTCGCCCCATGAGCGACGGCCAGATAGCCCAGCCCTTGGAAACCGACCGGCCCACCCCCTTCGACCCGCCCGTCGAACTGCGGCGCCGAGCCCCGCTCAGCAGGCTGGCCTACCCCGACGGGCACCTCGGCTGGGTGGCCACCGGATACTCCGTCACCCGAGCCATCCTGGCGGATCCGCGGTTCAGCACCCGGCGCGAGCTGCTGCATCAGCCGGTCGGCCGCGAGCGTGCGATCGAGCGGCCGACACCCGCGGAGCCGGGCATCTTCCCGCATATGGACCCGCCTCAACACACGCGGTACCGCCGCCTGCTGAGCCACCACTTCGGGCCTCGGCGCGTCGCCGAGCTGACGCCCACGATCCGGCGGTACACCGCAGAGGCACTCCACGGCATGGCAGACGGTGGGGCGCCCATCGACCTCGTTGCCTCGTTCGCCATGCCGATTCCGGCGCTCGTGATCTGCGAGTTGCTGGGCGTGCAGGCAGAGGACCGGCAACGGATCCAGGCGGCCACCGCGGTGATGAACGACCTGGACTCGCGCGCGGAGCAGGTGATCGACGCCGTGATGTCGATCACTGGGACGGTACGCGGCGTCCTCGCGCGCCTACCCACCGGAGGCCCATCGGACGGCGGGCTGCTGGCGCACGCCGCGGCGACCGGCGACCTGAGCGACGACGAACTCACCAACCTCGGGATGGTGCTTCTGGCCACGGGCCACCTTCCCACGTCGAGCATGCTCGCGCTCGGGGCGTTCGTATTGCTGACCGACCCGGCCCAGCGGGCCCGCCTAGCAGCGGATCCGGAGCGGGCGGTCGAGGAGTTGCTGCGGTACCTGTCGATCCTCCAGTTCGACGTACGGCGCACCGCACTGGTCGATGTCGAGATCGACGGCCAGGTCATCGCGGCCGGCGAGACCGTGGTGCTGGCGCTGCCGGTGGCCAACCGGGATCCTGAACGCTTTCCCGACCCGGACACACTGGACGTGACACGCTCCGCGACCGGGCACCTGGCGTTCGGGCATGGCGTCCATCAGTGTCTCGGGCAGCATCTGGCGCGGGCCGAACTTCGTGTGGCGCTGACCGCGCTCTTCGAGCACTTCCCCGATCTGCGCCTGGCGGTGCCGGCAGCCGAGGTGCCGACCCGCGACCGCATGGCGGTGTACGGAGTGGACCGGCTGCCGGTCGCTTGGGGGCGTTATTCCGGCAGACCAGCCGAGAAAGGTTCCAGATCATGCGCTACAGGACTTTAGGTAACTCAGGCCTCCGGACGTCGGTTGTCGGGTTGGGGTGCAACAGCATCGGTGCAGGTGTCGACGTGACCCGGACCAGGGCGATGGTGGACGCGGCGATCGAGGAGGGCGTCACGCTCTTCGACACCAGTGAGTCGTACGGCGAACCCGTCGGCGCCTCTGAGGAACTGCTCGGCGAGGTGCTGGCCGGTCGCCGGGAAAAGGTGGTGCTGGCCACCAAGTTCGGCAGCCCCGACCACCGTCCCGACGATGGGCAGGGCGAGGCACGCGGAGCGCTTGGCGGCCGGTCGTACATCCGACGGGCGGTGGAGGGGTCGCTGCGCCGCCTGCGCACCGACTACATCGACCTGTTCCAGTACCACGTTCCGGACGGCGTCACTCCGATCGAGGAGACCCTGTCCGCTCTGACTGAGCTGGTGCGCGAGGGCAAGGTGCGCTACATCGGCAGCTCGAACGTCGCCGGCTGGCAGATTGCGGAGGCCGCGCATCTGGCCCGCGCGGGTGGATACGCATCGTTTGTGTCAGTGCAGACCCACTGGTCGTTGCTCGACCGGAGCGCCGAGCGCGAGGTGGTGCCGGCGGCCTTGCACCATGGGGTCGGTGTCCTGCCCTACTTCCCGCTGGCCCACGGGCTGTTGACGGGAAAGGTGCGACGTGGGCAGGAGCCGCAGGCCGGGTCCCGGCTTGCGAAGCTCCCCCACCTCATCACGCCGGAGAAGCTGGATCGGGTGGAGGCGCTGGCGTCCTGGGCTGAAAAGCACGGCCGGTTCCTCTTGGAGGTGGCCATCGGCGCCCTGGCCGCGCTACCCGGCTGCGGTTCGGTGATCGCCGGTGCGACCAGCCTGGAGCAGATCCGGGCCAATGCGGCCGCCGCCGATTGGGAACCGACCGCCGAGGAACTGGCTGAGATCACCGCTTTGGTGCCCCTCAACTGACTCGTCCTGTCACGGATGTGGCCGACCAGATGGTGAGCTCGTCAAGTTGCCTGTCTCGCGCGCCCTCGCTCTGCGTCACTGCTCTCAAGCACCGAACGTCCAGCTGGCAGCGGAGTTCCAGGCGAGCAGGATGTCGGCGAACCGCTGGCACCGCGCTTTCGACTCGACCCCGGCGCAGCTGGAGACGCTGGAAATAGATGGCCCATGATTGCTCAATGGCTGCTCGTGCATGTTCGACCTGCAAGGAGACTTGGCTCTCCACAGCTACGCCATCCTCAATAGGATGCGAACAAATAGCACATACCACCAAGGGTAAAGGGTGCACGGTCGATCGGCAGTTGCCCGCCTGTACGCGATACGGCCGGATACGCATGGTTACTCGTCGACACGACGGCGGCGATAATTGCGGCTAGAGTGACAGAAAGTGACCCTTCACGGCATCCAGCGGCACTAATCGAGCCGACTCATAATCCGTAGGTCGTGATTCATCCACTCCCCTACGCGGATTTGCCGCCCCGCAGCCCGGCCATCCGGCCGTGTGGCACGCCCCCCCACCCCCGCTGTCCTCCCTGTCGCCCCCGCATGCGATCCCATCGCGCCACGACCCTTTCAGTCCTGGGGCTCAGGCGGGGAATAGGCCGATAGCAGCGTTGCTGTGATCATCTGAATGGCGTCATGGTCGGGCAACCGCCCTGCGGTGACCTCGTCGGCAGCACCATGCAGCATGCTGTAGAAGGTCGTGGCGAGCCAGGATGCCGGTAGGTCACGGCGGAAGACGCCGTTGCGCTGTCCTCGGGTGATGAGTTCCTGGACACGGTGCAGTGGCTGGTCGTGATGGGCGCGGATGCGCTCGGCGGGCAGCTCCCGCTCGGCGGCGAGCAGTAGCGCGCGGAACTCGCTGATCAAGCGCCAACTGGAGGCGATGAGGCTGGTGAGGGCGAGGCGCGGGTCGCCGGTGGTGTCGATGGCCGACAGAGCCCGCTCGGCCCGCTGCACGGCCTGAGCGAACACCGCGTCGACGAGTTCGGCTCGGGAGGGAAAGTGCCCGTACAGGGTGGCTCTGCCGACACCAGCCGCCTTGGCGATCTCGCCGACGCTCGCGTCCGGGTCGCGTGCCAGGCAGGTCAGGGCGGCGTCCAGGATCACGCTGATGTTGCGCCGGGCGTCGGCCCGCCTGCCGTGCGCGCCGCGGACATGCGTCGTGCCGGCGAGTCCGCCCGCTGGTGCCGAGTCCACGTTCACCACCCCTATCCAAGACAGCAGTGTACGAGTTACGGTGACAGCTAACTCAGACACTCATGTCCGAGTTTCGGGTCATGGAAGGAGTCGATCGTGGCTGACCTACCAGGGTTTGTGTGGGCGCTGGTGCTGCTGGGCGTGGTGGGGATACCTGCCGTCACGTGCGTGATGCTCTACCGCGGCGCCGTCGCCGCCGGTGTCGGCACACGGGCGGCGGCTGGGATCGCCGGTGGCACTTTCGTCGTGATCGGGGGATGGCTGGTCGTCAGCGGCCTGATCGCCGAGGCCGGGTTCTACCGCCAGCAGCCCGGCCAGGTCAGACCCTGGCTCGGCGTGGCGTTCGCCGGCATCCTGACCGTGCTGCTGCTGGCCACCCGGATTCCCGTGGTGAGCCGCGTCCTGGCCGAGCCGGGCACTCTGGCGCGGCTGGTCCTGCCGCACACCCTGCGCGTCGCCGGCGTGCTGTTTTTGATCGTGATGGCGTTGGGGAAGCTGCCGCCCGTGTTCGCCCTGCCGGCCGGACTGGGCGACATCGCGGTCGGCCTGGCCGCTCCGCTGGTCGCCTGGCGGGTGTACCACGGCGCCGGCCGCCGGCAGGCGCTGTGGTTCAACGTGCTGGGGATCGTTGATCTCGTGGTTGCGGTGACCATCGGATTCCTGGCCGGGCTCGGGCCGTTCCGGCCGTTGGACGTCACACCCACCACCGAGGCGCTGAGCCTGCTCCCGCTCACGCTCGTCGCCACCGGCGCGGTCCCTGTGGCGCTCGCGCTGCACATCGTCTCACTGCGTCGGCTGCGCGCATCGCGGTCGTTGCCGGGCCACGGCGACAGCCTCCTGCGGGCGGCCGGATGAGCGGCACCCGACCATCACTTCAACAGACGAGGTTCTGTGATGCCGAAGATCATAAACATCGAGCAGGCCGAGGCGTGGAACGGCTACGAGGGGATCCACTGGGCCGACCACCACGATCGCTGGGCCCACGCCCCCGGCCACCGCACCACACGCCCCCGGCATGTTCTCCCTGGCCGACCCCGGCCGCATCAACGACGTGCTGGCCCACGCCGGATTCCAGAACGTGCAGACCGTGCCCGTCGACACCACGATGGTCTACGGCACCGACGCCGCCGCCTTCATCCTCGGCAGCGGCCCGGTCCAGTTCAACCTCCGCAACGCCGACCAGTTCACCATCGACCAGGCGCGCGAACGACTGACCGCGGCGCTGCGCCCCTACCACGAAGCCGACACCGTCCGCATGCGCGGCGCCTGGTGGGTGGTCACCGCCACCCGGCCTTGAACACAACCACAACTCCTTTCGGGCGTATTTGGTCTGCCCCCTATAACGGCCGCTCCGTCGTCTCCGGGAACAGAGCCCGCAGCACGTCAGGTGCTGTCCGCAGGCCCCGGCGCCACGTGTCCGCCTCGGCGCTGAATCGCTCGTGGGGGTCGTCCAGCTCGCCCCCGGCGTGCGAGCTGTCCAAGAACAACGACGGGCCACGATGGCGGCGGCCGAGACCTTCGGGCTCGACAGCCCCGTGGGGCAACCGCTGGCCAAGACAGCGGCGTTCCTGGAACGCGTCAGCCTGGACATGATCGAGTCGGCCGACCGCCGGCGCACCCTACTGACGTGACGGGACCCAGCCCAACCACCTGATGAGCCGGCCTGGCACTCCGCCTGTCCGGCCGCCACTCCTTCACCCAGATCCGCTCGCGGCAGATGTAGATGAGCTCGCCGCCACTCTCGCCAGCCGTCCTCGGGGTCGTGGGTCCAGCCCTACACGTCACCGGTCGACCGGTCGAGTTCCCACACCATGCCGCTGCGCCTCGAGAGGGGATCGGCGATCTCTCGGATGGCCGGGCAGTCCAGGTCGGCGTGGTAGAGCGCCCGGCGTGTTCTGATCCCTACGGCTCATCGCAAGGCGCCTCTGTCAATCGAAGGTCGCCGTCGCCGGGTCAAGAGCTCCCTTGCGTCGACCTCACGGTCGTTACGCAACATGAGGTTGCGGATCGCCGGCGCGACCGCTAGAGTCATGCGCAACCGATGGTTGCTTATTGGAGGTCCGTAGTGGAGTTCGGAAAGTTGGTGCGCGAGATCCGCCTCGACGCGGCACCGGAGATCGTGTTCGACGTGGTGAGTCGTCCCGAGCACATCAAGATGTGGTGGTCCGATGACGCGTCGTTTGAGCCCTCGCCAGGCGCGGTCGGCGAACTGGTGTGGGGCGACCGCGCTGCGGTTGAACCGATCACGGTGGTCGACCTGGATCCGCCCCGCAAGTTCGCGTTCCGCTGGATCGCTCCTGATGGTCAGCTGCCCGATGCAGACAACTCTCTCCTGGTCACCTTCGAGCTCGAGCCCTCCGGTGACGGCACGATTCTGCGCCTGACTGAGAGCGGCTGGCGGGAGAAGGGCTGGGAAGCCGCTGTGCTCGAGGAGGCCTTCCACGACCACGAGCGCGGCTGGGACATGTTCCTGCCCAGACTGCAGAGCTACGCCCCTTCCGTGGTGGCGCGATGACCGTCGCCGTCGACGACGAACTCTGGTCGGCGATCGGCGACCCGATCAGGCGCCGCCTGCTCGATCTGCTGCTCGCGGAAGGAGTCGGTACGCCGACCAGCCTGAGCGATCGTCTCCCGATCTCGCGCCAAGCGGTCACCAAGCACCTGAGCGTCCTCGATCGCGCAGGCCTCGTGCACGCGACACCGATGGGCCGCGAGCGGCGCTACGAAGTCGACGAGGCGCAGCTCGCCCGCGCCGTCCGGCAACTGAATGAAGTCGGCAAGACCTGGGATGCGCGACTGAACCGCATCAAGCGCATCGCAGAACAGATCCAGCGTCAGAAACGCGACTGACCAACAGGCCGCCGGAAGAAATCTCTGGCGACCTCCTCGACCGATGTCGGCGCCCTGTCGACGTCGCACTCGCAGCGGCGACGGTGTGACCATCGAGCCTGCGGAATCATTCGGAAGAATCAATCACCTTCGGAGGACACATATGAGTGGATTGCTGCTTGGCGATAAGAACGCTGTGATCTATGGAGGCGGGGGCGCCATCGGCGGCGCAATCGCACGGGTATTCGCCCGGGAAGGCGCGAGGGTCTTCATCGCCGGGCGGACGCAGGCGAAGCTCGACGACGTGGCGCATGATATCGCCGCCACGGGCGGAAAAGTCGAGACCGCGCAAGTTGACGTTCTCGATCAACAGGCGGTCGAAAAGCACGCCGATGCCATCGCGGCGACGGCCGGCAGCATCGACATCGCCATCAACGCCGTGAGTGTCATGCACGACCAGGGGACGTTGCTGGCGGACCTCTCGCTGGAGGAGTTCATGCGGCCGATCGATGGCTTTCTGCGGACGCTGTTCATCACAAGCAAGGCTGTGGCACGGCACATGGGTCGCGAGCGTCCTGGCGTCATCCTGACTTTGTCCGAGCCGGGTTCCAAACTGGCTATAGGCGGCATCTTGGGGCACAGCGTGAGCGCGGCCGGCAAGGAGGCCTTCTCGCGGGTTCTGGCTGCGGAGCTTGCACCCAGCAACATCCGGGTGATCGGCATCCGTCCACACGCTGTCGTCGATGCGCCGGCAGCGGGTTCCTACACCAAGGACCTCTTCAAGCAAATCGCGGCAGCGGCCGGGCAGTCGGTCCAGGAATTGCTCGAAGGCGGGGGGATGGCGCAGGGGACGCTTCTAAAGAGGCTGCCTACGCTCTCTGAAATCGCAGAGACGGCCGCGTTCCTGGCTTCAGATCGAGCTGGAGCCATGACCGGAACAATCGCCAATCTGTCCGCCGGCGCACTTGTCGACTGAGACCGCTATGTCGAATCAAGCCGACAAGGCCAATCTGCTTCGTTCCCTGCACATCCCGGGCGCTCCGCTGGTGCTGCCGAACGCCTGGGACGTGGGCAGCGCCCGCGCCGTCGTCGACGAGGCCGTGTACATGCTGGCCATCGGCGCGGAAGAAGGCGCACCCGGCCGGGTTGGGCGCAACCGCGATCAGGACCACCTGACAGCCGTCGATCTGATGGGACTGGGTGCGAATTTGCAGCGTGTCAGGCAGCCACTTGACCAGCGACTGCTTCAGCCGCACTTCGTCGAACGCCGCGGTGTGGGCGCTTGTCGTCTTTCCCGTGGGGCCCCGCGACCGTCAACGCCGATGACGATGAACCCGCCGCGCACCGACATGGCACCCACGTCTTTGGCCAGCTCCACCATGCTGGCGCCACCGTCATGCTCCGCGGCGTCTACGACCTGCATGGCTCTTCGGCCTCCAGGCTGCTGGCCCTCATCCCGCCCCTGGCGGTCGTCCCCTCAGGCCCCCGTACCCAGGCAGCCCTCGACCTCCTCGCCACCGAAACCGCCCACGACGAGCCGGGCCAAGACGCCGTTCTCGCCCGGCTCCTGGACCTGCTCCTCGTGATCGCGTTGCGGGCCTGGTGCACCGGGCCGGAGGCGTCGCCGCCTGCCTGGCACCAGGCGCTGACCGACCCGTCGATCGGCGAGGCGCTACGCCTGCTGCACGACAACCCCGCCCACCGGTGGACGGTCGCCTCTCTGGCCGCCAAGGTCGGCCTGTCCCGCGCCGCCTTCGCCCAGCGCTTCACCGCCCTGGTCGGGCAGCCGCCGCTGGGCTACCTCGCCGACTGGCGCATGACCATCGCCGCCGACCTGCTCCGCGACACCCAGCAGACCGTGGCCACCGTGGCCCACCAGGTCGGTTACAGTGACCCGTTCGCGTTCAGCGTCGCCTTCAAACGCGCCAGCGGCCA
This sequence comes from Nonomuraea sp. 3N208, assembly GCF_052245935.1. Lineage (NCBI taxonomy): Bacteria > Bacillati > Actinomycetota > Actinomycetes > Streptosporangiales > Streptosporangiaceae > Nonomuraea > Nonomuraea sp. 3N208. The sequence continues at coordinate 115,665 of NZ_JBQQBR010000039.1, forward strand.
CACACCGTCGGCTTGGCGAGGCTCCTGCTAGCAGGGGGTACGACACGCAGTGACGGCTTGACCACCCACCGAGCCGACTCCCTCCGCTCCCGCCGCCATCTAAGCTCAACCAGGCCTAGCCCGGGCGGAACGATGCCAGCTGCTCGCCGAGGGCTGAATGCACAACACGGCCGCGCCTCATCGTGGCCGCGGTCCGACCAACACGACAGAGCGAGTCCCTTGAGGATGTCAGGCGCCCGCCCGTACATGTGCCGCTCTATTGACGGCAGTGCACCTTAGAAGGTCCAGAACCCATGCGCGTTGTCCTTGGTCGCCAGCTTGATGGGAATCGCCACCGACTTCGCGATGACCTGCCCCCTTGCAACCTTGATGGCGTCGTTCACCGCTCGCGAGCCGATCAGCCTCGGCTGCTGGGCGACCGTGGCGGCCATCGTGCCGGCCCGCACCGCCTTGATCCCGTCCGGCGTGCCGTCGAAGCCTACTACCTTGACCTGCCGCTCTGCTCTGTTCCCCAGCGCCTGGATCGCGCCCAGCGCCATTTCGTCGTTGCTCGCGAACACCCCTGCAATCTCGGGGTGACGCTGAATCAGGTTCGTCATGACGTCCTGGCCCTTGGCCCTGTTGAAGTCGGCCGGCTGCCTGGCGATGACCTTGATTTTCGGGTACGCCGCGATGCCGTCGGTGAAACCCCGGTCGCGGTCACGTGAGGCTGAGGCACCGGCGGTACCTTGGAGGACCACCACGTTGCCCTTTCCGCCGAGCTGCTTGGCCAGCTCCTGCGCACCCAGCTTGCCTCCGGCCACATTGTCGGAGGTCACGGTTTGCGCCGCCTCGGAGCCGTTGACGCTGCGGTCGGCCGCGATCACCGGGATGCCGGCCTGACCGGCCGCCTTGACCGCCGGGGCGACCGCGTCGGAATCCACCGGGTTGAGGATGATCGCCTTGACGCGTTGTTTGGTGAAGTTTCGGACCTGGCCAGCCTGCCGGGAGCTGTCGTTGTGGGCGTCGGTGACCGTCAACTTGACCCCCGAACGCTGCGCCGCGGCCTCCGCTCCGTCACGGAACTGGACGAAATAGGGATTGCTCAGCGTTGACACCGACATTCCGATCGCGAGATCTCCCGAGACGTTGTCTGCGAACGGCGAGCCACAGGCGGCCAGACCGAACGCGCCGCCGAATATGAGAATCGCGAAAACCCGCATGATCTTTCTTCTTACCGTTCGTGGCCTGCGCCGTCGGGTGTCGAGGAAGGCCGCGAGCGGTCACCACCGTGCACGGCCCGTTGCCGAAACACTGAGATCGGCAGCAGGTTCAGGTCTGTTGAGCAGGACGGTCAGGATGGCGCGCTGACGAACGTGCCAAGCGCCGGGTCCTTCCCACCGGGCAGGTCGCGGCGTCGATCACGAGGGCCGTGATTACGCCGGCTCGTGGCCGGCCGACTCCTAGTCCCTCGAGGCCAGGCCGCTGGCGGGCCCGATCCAGTCACCACCGCGAAACTGCTGGACATAGTGTATGTGATGAAATTCACGTTCGGACACGCTGCCCGACAGCGCGCCGGGAGCATGATCTGCCTCGAGGGTCTGCGCGGCTGAGAGATCACGCCGCTCGGCAGCGAGTTTCGAGGGCCTGCGTTTTGCCGGTGTGGATCCGCTCGCCTCGTCCCCGAACCGGTGTCGAGCGGCTCTGCTATACGCAGACCAGGCCGTTCCTGCTATGCGCAGCGGCCGGGGCGGTAACGGGCATCGGGCGGGGTAGCGGGGCGGTGTGCCGACCGCCTCCGTCACCGTCACGACCCAGCGCGCTGGCCTTGGGTGCCGCTGGGCCCCGCGCCTGACTGCCGCCGTGACCGGCGCGTGCCTGGCCGTCTCCTTCCCCGCCGTGACCGCCTGGTGGTGGGCGTGGTTCGGCCTCGTGCCGGTCCTGCTCCTGGTTGCCCGCGCGGGGACGTTCCGTGAGGCGGGCTGGCGGAGCTGGTGGGCGTCGGCGGGCTTCTTCGGGACGCTGCACCACTGGGTGCTGCCGTCCCTGGGCGTGTTCTGGCCGCTGGCGGTGCTGGTCATCGGGCTGGTGTGGGTGCCGTTCGGGCTGGTCGCCTACGGGCTGCTACGGCGCGTCTCCCCTACCAGGACGGGGGTGGCGCTGCTGGTGCTGCCCTCGGTCTGGGTAGCCGTCGAGACGCTGCGTTCGTGGCAGCACCTCGGCGACTGACGTCATCGCCCGCGGGCGCCGCCCCGGACGACCACACGACCGCCTCTACCCTGTGCCACGACTGCATCGGCGTCGAGGGCAGGCTCGTACTGCCCATCACGTTAGACGCCGACGCCTCAAGGATCCGCCGTGGGCCGTCTGTGGGCCGTGAGAGCACGAAAGATCCTGCCAACTGATGCGACACCATGAACACTGTCATGCCAGGTCAGACGGAGGGGGTGGGTTCATAAGCAGGTACACGACCCCGCCGGGCGGAACACCGCCCACCACCAGCCGCCGCACACCGCCAGCTTCTTCATCGGCGACCGCATGCCCACCCCACCCAGGCCGAACATTTACGTAAGGTGAGCTCAGCAAACCCGAAATGATCTCCTGGGCCGTCTGTGGGCCGTCAGGCGAGATGGCGGGCCGTCCGAGCGCCGCATCGACGGCCCGCCGCATCCGCTGTTCCGACGTCGCCATGAGATGGGCATAGACCTTCAACGGCAAAGCGCACCCGTCGGTGTGCCCCATCCATTCCGCGACGGCCTTCGGACTCTCCCTCGTGGTGAGCAGCGTGGAGGCGAAAAAATGCCGCAGCATGTGCATGCCATGCTGCCGATAGACGCCCTCGCGCTTCTCACCACGGGGCCGCGTCAACGCGTCCTGCGGCAGATCACCCTGGACAAGCACCCCCGCAATCTCGTGTCCGCCGCGAATGTGCCTCAGCAGCTCGCCACCTGGCCGTCATGAGCGACGACAAGCCCGAGTTCGGTACCGTCGTGCTGATCAACGACAGCGTCGGTACCTTCGGGCTGCGCGCTACCTCGGCTCAAGCGAGCTGATCGGAAAGGATCCGATGCTCGTTCGCCGGCGACCTCGGGAACCGCCGAGCTCGACGCCAGACCGTGACAAGGGGTGGCGACGCTTAGCATCGCCCTGCTGCGACTATTGATCCTTTAGTGGAAGATATCCCCGGACGGACGGTGTGCCCATCCATTCCGCGACGGCCTGCTGACTCTTCCCCGTGGTGAGCAGCGTGGAGGGCGAAGAAACGCCGCAGCATGTGCATCCCATGGAGCAGTGGCGGCTGCGTGGGTCAGTCGCTGATCGTGTGGCCGTGATTCCGGCGCTGGACGTACAGGCGATTGCCCTGCGGGCCGGTCCATTCCAGACGCACGATGCCGGCCACGGCGGCGTCGGCGATGCGCGACGGGTCGGACCAGTAGCCGAAGTTGGGGTTGCGGAAGAACGTCGCCCACAGCCGGCCGCTGCGATCCACGAAGAAGTTGTTGTGGCCGGCACCGACACCTACGGTCCACCGCTTGGAATACGGTCCCTCGAAATTATCCGAGACGGCGACGACCGCGTCGTACTGATACTGCACACGGCCAGGGCCGGGTGGGTCGTAGGCGTATCGTGTGCTGCCGTCGGGAGTGGTCGACGTTCGGTTCCATGCGGCGTGGAGGAGGTAGTACTTGCCTCCGTGCTTGAAGACGTACGCGCCTTCAAGGTACGGCTCGGGCGTGTAGGGCGTCTGCTGGAATTTCGGGAGATTGGTCGTCGGGATGATGTCTTCCATATCGTCCCGGAACTTCGCGTACAGCTGGTTGTGCAGCACGAGCCACGCGTCGTCGCCCTCGGTGTAGAGGCTGCCGTCGATGTGGTGGTAAGCACCGGGCTTGATGAAGTTGGGTCCGCCGATGAGAGAGTCGCCGAAGGGTTTTTCGAGGTTGCCTTCGACGAGGCGGTACGGGCCCTCGATGTCGCCCTCACTTACGAGCATGAACGAACCGACCTTCTGGGAGTGGTCGCCCATGCACGCGACGATGTACCACGTGCCGCGGAAATAGTGCACTTCCGGGGCCCAGACCTCGCCTCGCTTGCCGAACCGGTCGTCGTACCAGTACTCCTGCCACGGCGCGACGACCATGCGTCCGGGCCGGTTCTCGGCGACGAACTCGGGTGACCACACCTTGCCTTTTTCGGCGTCGGGCCGGATGCCGGCGGTATCGACCAGCCTCCATGGCCCCCGCAGGGACGGGGACACCCACATGAAGATGCCGTCGTTCCATGGGGCAGCCGTGTTGAGGCCGGGTACGCGGGTGGTGCCCGTGGCGACGTAGATCGGACGGCCGTTGACGACGAAGCAGTTGACGTACGTGTCGCGCATCCAGACCCGGCCGAGCTCCTTGTCGCGGGGGCGTAGTTCGAGAGGAAGGATGAATGAGTTGTCCTCACGTGGCCACAGGTCCAGCCGGGTGTCCGCGAGGCCGTAGGGCTCGAGGTCGGGCCAGTTCGACGGGTACCGCCGCATTGTCGACGCGACCTCCGCCGGGGTTGCCTGTGCAGCGGTCGCGGGCAAGGCCGCCGCTCCCAAAAAGCCGGCGGCACCGGCCAGTAAGGACCGTCGGCCGACGTGCAACCCGTTGTCGGAACTGGTCATCAGTCACGCCCTCCTACTTCGGAGCCTGCCGAGCTCGCTTCTGCTGAGCGGCTCGTTCTTGCGCAGCAGGTGTCGAGGACGAGCGCCCTTTGCTCTTGCCGATGAGTGAGAGGGCCGCCCTTGTGCCGCATGCGGAGAGTCTGCCGAAGTCGTCCAAATTTCGTCAATAATCCGGAAAAATTCCACTTCGACTTCGCCAGGCGGTCTTGGCGTGCGAAATCGCAGGTCAAAGGGTTACTGGCGAGAAACGCCGCGGCATAGCCTCGCCCGTAACGTTCGCGTAACGGAGTCAGCGAATCGCCTCGTCGCTTTGTTGGTCGCTGTTGTCCTCGGCGACATCCGGGGGTCGGGGCGTCCGGGTGAACGTCCCGACCCCGGTGAACGGCACCAGACTCCGACGACGTCCTGATCGCAGGAGCGATGACCACCCGATGCTGTCGTCTCGTTGACAGTTTCCGGTCTTGGGTGCGTGGCCATGGGATCCTGTCCATCCCCACGGGTGAAGGATGGGACAGGTGGAAGACGACAGCACTGCCGGAACGCGCCGCGGCTCGCGGAGCCGCATTCTGATCATTGCCGCGGCCGGCATGACTGTCATTGCCGTCCTGGCCATCGCGACCACCGGCAACGGCACCGACCCCCGCCGTGACAACCGTGCCGTGATCTCCGCCGAGCCGCCCGTGGCCGACACCGCCGCACCGCAGGCGTCCCCCCATCTGTCCACGGCGAGTCCCATACCGACGTGGGAGGGGCCGACCGTCCCGCCGATCGACGAGAGCTTGGCGCTGGGTTCGGTGTCGGCACCGGTCACCATCGTCGAGTTCGGCGACTTCAAGTGCACCGAGTGCGGCAAGTTCGCGCGCCGCATCGAACCCGCGCTGCGCCGCCGTTACATCGACACTGGGATCGTGCGCCTGTTCTGGCGCGACTTCCCCGCCCAGGGTCAGGGGTCCGAGCGAGCGGCCATCGCGGCACGTGCCGCCGACCGGCAGAACGCGTTCTGGCCCTTCCATGACGCCCTGTACGCCGAGCAGTCCTCCGGCTTCACCGATGATCGGCTGCGTGCGGTCGCCGCCCGTGTCGGCCTGGATGTGGCCCGCTTCGAGGCCGACCGGCGTGACCCGGAGCTGCGGCGGGCGGTGGAGCAGGACTTCGCCTTCGCGGCCCAGCTCGGCCTGCCCGGCACCCCCGCCTTTCTGATCAATGGAGAGCTCTTCTTCGGTGCGCAACCGCTGTCGAAGTTCGTCGAGGCGATCGAAAAGGCCCGCCATGGGTGAGGTGGGATACGCCGCCGCTTTCCTGGGCGGGCTGTTCGCCCTGGTCAGCCCGTGTGGCGCGGTGCTTCTCCCGGCGTTCTTCGCCTACGCCTTCCCTGGCCGGGGCGCGCTGATCGGCCGCACGCTGCTGTTCTACCTGGGACTGTGCGCCGTCCTGGTGCCGCTCGGTATGGGATCGGCCCTGGCCAGCAGTCTGTTCTACGGTCAGCAGGACCTGGTGATCATCGTGGCTGGGGTTGTGTTGATCGTCCTCGGGGTGCTGCAAGTGCTCGGTCAGGGCTGGACGGTCGGGCCGCTGGAGCACCTGCGCGGACGCGTCCGCGGGGACTCGCCGGGGGCGGTGCTGGCCCTCGGCGCCACCTCCGGGCTGGCCGGATTCTGCGCGGGCCCCGTCCTCGGCGCGGTGCTCACCGTCGCCGCGTCTTCCGGCGACGCGCTGCGGGGGGCCGTTCTGCTGGCCGTGTACGCCGCCGGGATGGCGGCGCCGCTGCTGCTCCTGGCCACCCTGTGGCGGCGCTACGACCTGGCTCACCGCTCCTGGCTGCGCGGCCGCGGAATCCGCCTGGGCAGGCTGCGGCTGCACACCACCGCGCTGTTGTCCGGGCTGACCTTCATAGCCCTCGGCGTCGTCTTCCTCGCCTTCGACGGCACCCGCGGCCTGACCCTGCCCATCCCGGAGGACTGGCAGGAGCACCTGCAGGAGGTCGCGGCCGCAGTACAGGGCTACCTGCCCGACCTGCCGATGCTCGCGGCTGCCGCTCTGGTTCTCCTCGTGGCGACCGCTTGGCGGCTGGCGAAGGCTAGTGCCGCGTCAGGCCACGTTCGCCCTGTTGACGATCTTCCGTAGGCGGGGGTTGTCGGTGTTGCGGTTTCGCCAGGCGATGTAGCGGCGGATCATGCTGCCCTGCTCGCGGTGGCTGGCATGG